>URUQ01000031.1 GCA_900551145.1 uncultured Eubacteriales bacterium | reverse complement strand
CAAGAAAGAGCCGTCCGAGGGGCAACCCTAATTTACTAATCGTAAATGAGTTGACGGGCGGACGGCTCTGACACAGTTATTCGCTCAATGGTTCATTTGAGGGGTTTCATAGTGGGGAAAAGGAGCACGTCACGTATCGACGCCGAATCCGTAAGGAACATAACCATACGGTCTATACCGATACCGAGACCGCCGGTGGGTGGCATACCGTATTCGAGCGCGGTGCAAAAGTCTTCGTCGTAGGGTTGCGCTTCTTCGTCACCTTTGGCTTTGGCAAGCATTTGTTGCTCGAAACGAGAGCGTTGGTCGATAGGATCGTTGAGTTCACTGAAAGCGTTTCCGCCCTCGCTCGCGCAGATGAAGAACTCAAATCTCTCAGTAAGACGAGGATCGGACGATTTCTTCTTAGCGAGAGGACTGACCTCGACGGGATAGTCCGTGATAAATACGGGGCCCGTGAGTTTTTCCTCGACAAAAGCGTCGAAAATACTGTAAAGAGCCTTGCCCCACGTGGTGTCTTTTGGCATATCAAGCCCCATTGCGTTGCCTTTGGCGATAAGTTCTTCAAGGGGTTGGTTGTCAAAATCGAGTCCCGTATATTTCTTGACCGCCTCAACCATGGTGAGTCTTTCCCACGGTGTTTTGAGAGAAAGAGGCGTGCCTTGATAGGTTATATCCAAACCTCCGCATACGCGCTCCGCCGCCGCCGTGTAAAGCTCCTCGGTGATGTTCATCATCTCGTTGTAGTCGACGTAGGCTTGATAAAGTTCTATCGTGGTAAACTCGGGATTGTGCTTGGTGTCCATACCTTCGTTGCGGAATTGACGACCGATTTCGTAAACCTTTTCAAAACCGCCGACTATGCAACGCTTGAGATGCAACTCGGTTGCTATACGCATGTACATATCGATGTCAAGCGTATTGTGATGCGTGATAAACGGACGAGCGTTCGCACCTCCCGCAAGTGTGTTGAGGACGGGAGTTTCCACCTCGATAAAGCCCTTTTTGTCAAGCACTTCACGGATAGTGGATATAATCTTGCTACGCTTGATAAAGACGTCTTTAACTTCCGGGTTTGCAATCAAATCGACATAGCGTTGACGGAAACGAAGTTCCGGATCGCGCAATCCGTGGAATTTCTCGGGCAACGGCAAAAGCGATTTGGTAAGCATGGTTGCTTTTTTGACGTGCACGGAGATTTCTCCCGTTTTGGTCTTGAAAACGAAACCCTCGATGCCGATAATATCACCGACGTCCGTCTTTTTGAACGCTTGGTACTCGTCGACGCCCATATCGTCACGGCTGAAATAGCCTTGCATTCTGCCGTCGCTGTCCATAATGTGGCCAAAACTTGCCTTGCCCATTATGCGCTTGGACATAAGACGACCCGCGATTTTGACCTCTTTACCCTCGAACTCGTCGTAGTTTGCAAGGATTTGTCCCGCGGTTGCGGTGCGTTCAAACGACGTGATTTCAAATGGGTTTTCGCCTTTTGCCACCAACTCGTTCAACTTCTCTATTCTGACTTTGCGCACTTCGTTTATGTCAACTTCTTTTTCGACGGGTGCGTTTACGTTCATTTCTTCACTCATTTCGTTTCTCTCTATAAAAAGGATTACGCCCATTTGAAAATAGGCGTAGAATACATCATAGATGTACGTTGTCTAAAACACTTATTTGATTTTTACGATTTTGTATTCTTCGACTCCGCCTTGGGCAGTCTTAAATCTCACGACTTCACCGCTCTTTCTTCCGAGAATGGCTTTGCCGAGAGGAGATTCGTTGCTGATTTTACCCTTTGCAAAATCTGCTTCCGTCTCACCTACGAGTTGAAATTGCATCGTTGCGTCTTCGCCTTCTTCCAATTCACCGAGGTATTCGACGGTGATAGTGTTGCCGATAGACACTTTATGCGTACCGCTCTTTTCGATGATAACTGCGTTTTTGATACGCTCTTCGAGGTCCTTGATTTCTGCCGCGACTTGGCTTTCTTCTTGTTTTGCCGCATCGTATTCGGCGTTTTCGGACAAGTCACCGAGTTCACGAGCGTGTTGCAATTTCTTTGCTACGTCACCGCGCAAATATACGATGAGATAATCGAGTCTTTGCTTTAATTCTTCAAGACCTTCCTGGGTAAGATAAACTTCTTTCATTATATTCCTCCGACGGTTTTACCCGCGCTATATTTTTTACTTTTCTTCTTCGACGCTCTCCGCTTGTTCGACTTCACCGTCAACCGCTTCTGCTTCGTCCGCCTCTTCGGTTTCACCTTCAACGGCTTCGTCCACGCTCTCTACGGTCTCTCGGGCGGCAGTTCCTTCTGCGACGTCTTGGACGTCCTCCGCGTTTTCGTCTACCGGTGCTTCTTCTGCGACTGTTTCCGTCTCGGCTTCCGCTACGGTTTCTTGACGTGCCTCTTCCGCTTTCAATTGAGCAAGTTTTGCCTCGACTTTGCTTTGGATATCTGCCTCGTCCGCCTTGTACTTGGGAGTGAGTGCCATAACCTTTATCTCGATGGAACTGAACTTAAATCCGAATTCTCCGAGGAAAACGTCTTCGAGCAAAGTGCGCACGTAAGTTTCCGACTCCACGACGTCCTTGTCAACCACCTTGACATTGAGTTTGAGACGCACGCCGTATTCGTCCGTTACGAGAACAACCTTTTGGCACTTTACGCCCTCCACTTGCTTGCAAGTTTGTTTGACGAGTTTGGACACAACTTGTGAAGATACTCTCACCGAACCGCCCTTTTCTTGACGGATAGTTATCTCTTTCACGACGTCGCTGTTGACGAAAATGAGAACGAGCGACACGACCGCAAGCACGATATACAAGATTGCGAGCGTGACAATCAAGCCTCTGACCAGTTTGCTATTGAATTCGTCCGGCTCGATACCGCCAAACACCGCCACGACGAGCACCATAATGAGTATCACCGCCACGACGATGGAACAAGATGCAAAGATTTTTTCAAGATTCTTTTTCATAATACACCTATACGCAAGCGCGCATATTGCGCTCTCGCCGTTTATTTAATATAAACTATGTTTTATAAATAGTCAACCGCGCGCAAAGATTTTTATTGCTTATATTGTTTGAGAAATATTCCAAACAATACGAAAAGCGTCCCGAATGACGCCTTTTTTATATCTCGACAAGCACTTCTCGGTGCTTTACGAAGGTGGAAAGATGGGTGAAGCCTATCTCTTTGAGCATTGCGCACGCCTCGTCGAAATTCTTGCAAATATCACCGCGGTGTGCGTCCGAGCCGTAACTGATTTTTCGTCCGCCAAGCTCGTAATATCTCTCGACGATATCTCTGCCGGGAACCATCTCGTGGTGGAAGTTGATTTCCATTGCCTTGCCCCTTGCGATGATACCTTTGAGTATGGCGTCTATCTCGTTCGGAAAATCTGCGTATTTGAGCGTCTTGTCCCTATACGGTGCGCCGTGTGCGATATATCCGATATGCGCCACTATATCGTACGGGTACGGAGCGTCAAGGCTTTCGAGAATAGTTTCGAGATACCTCTTATACACGTGTTTTTTGCGTTTGAACAAAAACGCCATCTTAAAATACACGTCATATCCGTCCACGCAATGCACGGAATTTATCACCACGTCAAACGGATATTTTGCAATGGTTTCTTTATACTTTTGTTTGGCAAGCGCGCTTTTATCGTAACTTGCCTCAATGCCAAAACAGAGGTTTAAAGTGTTGCTTTCATCGTTATCAAGTGCCGATTTTGCAATTTGCCACTCTTTTTGATATTCTTCGAGATTGAGCGCGGGCCACTTTATCGGGGCTCTGTTTTTGCCGTACTCGAAGTCGTAATCGAGATGATCCGTGGTGGCAAGATAGCAAAGACCTTGCGCTTTGGCAAGGTCAACTATCGTTGCAATCGGCAATTTGCCGTCGTGCGAATTGCGAGTGTGTACGTGCGTGTCACATCTCATTTTTTAGTACTCCAACACCGCTTTGATACGTCTGATACCTGCAGAAGAACTTTGCTCTTTGACGATGCGGAATTTGCCGAGTTCACCCGTGCGTTTTGCGTGAGGTCCACCGCAAATTTCTTTGGAAATGCCAATCGTGTACACCTTTACGACGTCGCCGTAACGGTTGTCAAACACGCCGATTGCGCCCGCTTTCTTTGCCTCTTCGACGGACATTTCTTCGAGTTTGATTTCGGTGTCTTTTGCGATTTCGTCGTTGACGATTTTTTCCACTTGCGCAATCTCGTCTTGCGTGAGAGGACGCGGGAAGTTGAAGTCAAAACGCAATCTTTCGGACGTTATATTACTGCCTCGTTGTTGGATAGAGTCGTCGTGAAGCACGATTTTGAGCGCGGCGTTGAGAAGGTGCGTTGCGCTGTGAAGTCTTGCGGTAAGTTCACCGCCGTCTGCAAGCCCGCCTTTGAACTTTTGTTCCGCGCCTGCTTTGCTGAGTGCTTGGTGCTCTCCAAACGCCTTGTCGTAGCCCGCTCTGTCGAGGGTGAAGCCCTTTTCTTTGGCGAGTTCTGCCGTCATCTCGATGGGGAAGCCGTACGTGTCGTAAAGTCTGAACGCCGTCTTGCCGGGGAACACCGTCATACCTTGCGGAAGGTGAGCCACTATCTTGTCAAACTCTTTGAGACCTTGTTCGATGGTCTTTGCAAACTTGTTTCTCTCCGCTTCGAGTTCGGACACGATTCTGCCCTCGTTCTCCTTGATGTATGGATACGCTTCCTCGTATTTTGCGACGTAGAGTTTTGCAAGTTCCACAAGAGCGCTGTCGTCGACGCCGAGAGTACGGCAATATCTCATTGCTCTGCGGATAAGACGACGGAGCACGTAGCCTTGGTCGACGTTGGACGGAGACACCGCTTTGACATCTCCGAGGAGGAAGGTTGCCGTGCGCGTATGGTCTGCGATTATGCGCATTGCGACGGTGTTTTGCTCCTCCTCACCGTACTTCTTTCCGCTCAATTCTTCGAGTTTTTTGATTGCGAAGCTGAACAAATCCGTCTCGTACACCGACTTGTATCCGTTGAGTATGCAAAGCATTCTTTCAAGTCCCATACCCTCGTCGACGTTCTTTTGCGCAAGCGGTGAAAAAGTTCCATCGGCGTTTTTGAAGTATTGCATAAACACGTCGTTGCCGATTTCCACATACTTTCCGCAGTCGCAAGCGGGAGAGCAATCGTCAGAGCATTTGGGCTTGCCGGTATCTATAAACATTTCGGTATCCGGACCGCAAGGACCGGTTATGCCGGCGGGTCCCCACCAATTGTGCTTTTTGTTGCAATAGAAAATGTGATCTTCGGGGATACCTTGCGCTTTCCAATAAGACGCGCTTTCCTCATCCCTGGGGCAATCTTCGTCACCCGCAAAAACGGTTACTGCAAATTTGTCCTTGTCGAATTCAAGATGATTGAGCAAGAAATCGTAGGAGCAAGCAATTGCGTATTCCTTGAAATAATCGCCGAGCGACCATCTTCCGAGCATCTCGAAGAAGGTGCAATGAGTTTCGTCGCCGACTTCGTCGATATCACCCGTACGCACGCAGATTTGAACGTCCGTTAGACGGTTGCCTGCGGGGTGCTTTTCGCCGAGAAGATACGGCACGAGCGGATGCATACCCGCCGTGGTAAACAACACGGTCGGGTCGTTTTCGGGAATAAGCGATGCGGAGCCGATAACCGCGTGTCCCTTGGATTTGTAAAAATCAAGATACATTTTGCGAAGTTCGCTTGAATTGAGTCGTTTCATAAATACCTCTTTATACTCTGTTGTGGAAAAGTCACACTCTTGTTAGTTTTATACCTTTTTGTTCGAGCACGTCAAAGAACGCCTCGGGCAAATCGTTTTCTTCGATATAGCGCGTAAAACCGAGATTGGTCTTGCCGTTGGTGGTTATCGCGCCGAGATTTTGAACGTTGTTTTTGGACACGTTCATATTGAGAATATATCTGTCAACGCCCATTGCCTCGGGGGATACGATATTGCCGAGATTGCTGAAAATCATCGTCTGCCGAGAGCGCATAAACAGTTTGCCGAATCGTATAAGCGCGGTCTTGACGAAGAGTGGCAACGTTTTGAGAAGCCAGTTTTTTTGAGCGCGCACCGTAGTTGAGATAAACGCGTCGAGTTTGTCCTTTGCCGTCTCGATTTTGAGTTGCCTATACGCCTCTTTTGCGCAGTCTTCCACGCTCTTGCACGAAGAGGGCAAGAATATAATTCTCACGAAAGTGACGAAGTTGCGCATCGTCCTCGACGGATAAAGCGAGCGAAGATTGACGGGCACCATTATCGCTATAGGCTTTTTGTTGGCGTAAGTCCTTTCAATGGTATACGCCAGCGCGCCCGTCAGGTACGCCGTGAACGTGACTCCGATTTCTTTTGCCTTTGCCACTATATCGCTTGCCTCGGCAACCGCTTCACTGCTTTGATAGCCCGCTTGCGAGAGCGTACCTCCTATACGATGAGGCACTTTGCCTGCCAACGCTTTGAGGTTCATTTGTCCGAAGGTTATGGGCTTGTAATTCTTCTCGAAACTGTCCTCGAACTCCTCGTCGTAGGACTGGCTCTTCCAATCGATTATCCCGTCATCCTCGACCTCGAAGCCCAAAAGCTCACGATATCTCTTGACGATACTTCTCAAAAACATCAACGCTCCGTTGCCGTCGGCAAGCGCATGGAACATTTCGAGTTTTATGAGATTACCCACCGCACTCACTCTAAACCAATATCCGTTGGTATCGTCGGGATTGATGGGGGTAAGCAACGCTTCGTTTCCGAAAACTTTTGCGTGTGCGTCGTTATGCTCGAAAAAGTGCCACGCATAGCCCTTTTTGAGACGCACTTTGTACGCTTGAAAACGATTGAGCACGTCGTTGAGCGCAACTTCGAGAACGTCTCTATCGACCTCGTCGAACATCTTTGCGCTTATGCAAAACAAACTTTGCGCTTTCTTCGTTGACATTATCGGATAGTATTTTGCCGAATGGTCTATTGCAAAACGCCTCTTATTGTTTGCGGATTTTTTTGACTTTGCCATTGCTCACCCAACGCCCGTGCGAGCGTTTTTTTGTTTTGTGGAATATATTCTATTCTCTTTTAATATTATTGTCAATGAAAAGCGCGCAAGCGCAGGAGGTGTAATATGGAATTTTCAAAATCTACCACGCAATCACGTGCTCTCGACTCGGCAAAAGTGCAGACCAAAGCCGAGCAATCTCAAAAGGCAAAATCCCCTCACAAAATCGAACTCGACCACCTTCATTCCGTGTCTATGACGGGCGTTTTGGATGTCCCGACGTTTACGGACAAAACCGTGGTCGTGCGCTTGGAGGGTGAAACACTGACCATAGTCGGCACTGACCTCGTCGTCAAAAATCTTGACGTGGAAAGCGGAAAATTGCAAATTGCGGGGCAAATCACATCCCTAAAATACAGTGCGCAATCAACGCCCGCATCCTTTGCAAAACGCCTTTTCAAATGAACTTATATCTCGGCGCAAACGCCAAAAATCAGGCGATATGCTTTTTGTTTTGCCTTCTTGTAGGTCTTGTGGGAGGGCTTTTCGCTCTTCTTTATTTGCGCAAGGCAAGGCCCTTGGAGCGCGCATTGACAGACTTTTTTGCCACTGTGTGCATATCGGGTGCGTTTATCGCTTGCGTTGAGTGGATAATGCAAGGCAAAATCCAACTCTACGGCGTATTTTCATTCGGATTTGGCGTATTTATACCGCCTTTTCTCTTTTCAAAAATAAGAAATCACGTGAGAAAAAAGAGAGAAAAAGACGAATAAAGTCTATGTTTGTCGTCCCGCTTCCAATTGCACGGAATTGTGCTAATATAGTATCGGAGGCGGAAATGAGCAACGTAAAACACAAAAACTGCGCCCTTCGCGCACTTGCAAAATCGGCAAAATCAAGGCTGGGTAACAACTCGTACGACAAAGACGAATTGAGCGCGCCAAAAGACGTTACGCCCGAACAAAAGGCAATCTACGTCAAACTCAACAAACTCAAACGCGCGGGAGAGAGCGTCAACAACCCCGTTGCGCAACTTGCCGACGAAAATATTCTCCGCACGCTGTCCCACGAGGAAAAACAACGCTACATAATCAAACTTTGCGCCGATTACGTCAGCGTCAAAAATTATATGGAAAAGAAGTCGGTCGGATAGACCATTCTCCCCCCCCCCATCACAAACGAACGCTATATATTCATAAAGCCACACTTTGAATAAAAACATGTTTTATCGTTAGATTTGTTATTATAAAGCCCGTTTTATGCGCATTTTTGTTTTTCACCCGCATTTTTGCTTGCTTGAAAAAGTTTACAAAATATTGCACAAAACGGATTGTATTTTGCGTTTTTCGACGACGTTTTTTGCGCCGTAATCCGCTTAAATATGCTATTTTACGCTATTAAAAAATATTTTTTGCTTTACTATCATTGACTTTAATGCACTTTAATAATATAATATCGTAAGAATAGTTTTTAAGGAGATAAACTATGTACACTAGATGCCCAAGTTGCAGAGCCGAAATCAGTTTTGAACCGCCGGCGAATATGGAGACTCTTCCCGATGGATACAAACATCGTATCAAATGTCCCAGTTGCGGTGTCACGATCGGCGTAAAAATCAACAAAATAGACACACAAGCCGCGACGCTCGTCCAACAAGCGCCCGCTTATACACAACCTCAAACCAACTTTGAACCCGTCTACAACAGTGAGGGAACTGCGGCAGTCCCCGCAAAGAAAGCAAAACACAGCGGTGTCGGCAGAAACGTCGTTATGATGCTTGTGTCACTTCTCTTCGTTGCACTCACCGTGGTCGGTTACTTCGTAAACACCGGCAAGATTAAGAACGACCTATTCGGTATCGCCGCTTTCGACGGCATCTCGGGTTGGATCACCCTCATCAAAGATACGAGCTTCTTCAAAGCGTTGTTTGATCACTCCGTGCTTTACGGCATTCTTTATGTCTTGCCGATGGCATTACTTGTGTTTGCCGGAATCAACTTCCTTGTCGCGTTCATTTCCGCTTGCGGTAAGAAATACGGCAGAGCGTACAACGTCTTGTCAAGCATTCTTATAGGACTTGTTGCAATCGCAGTGCTCTTTGCGCAAGTCGTGCTCAACAACGAAGAAGGTTTGGGCTTCGTCGCATACTACAAGTCGTTCGTCACCAAAGAATACGTCGTTCTTGCAGGCGCGGTACTCGGATTGTTGCAAATCATCTTTGGTCTTTGCTTCACCAAGTCTCTTGAAAGAAAAGAGAAAAAAGCAAAATAATCAGTTTTGATTAAATCAAAAGCACTCGGTTTTCGAGTGCTTTTTATTTTGCTCCGAATAGAGATCGTCATAACTCCTCTAATTGCAACTTCCCCCTTCCTCACGGTGTTTCCCCTATTCCGTTCCCCCTCTGCACTTTGTTTGAGGGAACCCCCGGAACTGCTCCGCAGGGGGACACACTCGGCACGCGCATAGAAAAGTATCGTTCACTTGTTATGCCACTCGTTCGCCAACGAAAAGAACAACACTCGTTGACTCACTTGTACCTATCGTCAAGCTTGGCGCTCGATGCGGTCGGCGCCTTGCGCCTCCACGCTTCGAATAAGCATATTCCGTTAATAAGTACACCTTGAATGAGTGCCCGTTAATTAGTCCGCTCTACAAGTTCGCGGACGGCGGTTTCGTTCCATCTTCGAATTGCACGTACCCTTTATAAGTACGCTCCGAATAAGTTCTCCTTAGGATAAAGCTACGCCTTCCGCAATTATTAATTAATAATTGTTAATTATTAATTCAATTTTCGTTTCTTTTTAGATTTACCATCTTCATAATTGCTTTTTGATGAGCAATCATCACTTTTTCGTCTTCGGGGTCTATGTGGTCAAAGCCGAGGATATGCAAAAAGCCGTGGCATGCCAAAAAGCCGAGTTCCCTTGCATACGAGTGTACGTACTCTTGCGCTTGTTCCTCCGCCCTTTGTCTACATATCATAATCGAGCCGAGCATAACTCTTTTTCCGTCAAAATCGCAAGGCGAAAAGTCCTCTTTATACACGGGTAAATCAAGCGGAGCAAAGCACGGAAAACTCAACACGTCCGTCACCTTGTCCACGCCTCTTGCCTCTCTATTGAGGTCGCGAATGGTATTTTCGTCAACAATCGTAATGTCCGTCACGAAAATATCGCGTTGCTTCAAATGTTCAAAGCACGCTCTTTCCACTCTTTTTATCAGCATTTTTTCGCTGAATTTTGCACCCGAAATTCTAATCATAATCTTTCGTAGCCTTTCTTATTTGTTGAAAGTGTTGGCTCTGTTCTTCTTCTCGTAGTTTATTCTACCGTGGTGAATCGACGGCAAAACTTCGATAATCGTGCGCTTGATTGTTGCAATATCTCCCATCGTGATGGGGCACTCGTCAAATTGGCGCAATTCGAGTTTTTCATCAACGAGTTTGTTGATACGCGCCTGGAACTCCTCTTTTGTGTCGGGCATATACGCGCGCATTGCAGCCTCTATGGTATCTGCAATCATGATGATTGCGGCAATCTTGGTTTGCGGTTTAGGCCCTGCATAGGTGTATTTATCCACTGCGAGATCACCCTCTTCTTTGAGCGTCAACGCCTTGCGATAGAAATATCCGACGGGCGACGTGCCGTGGTGCTCTCTGCATATTGCGACGATCTCTTGCGGAAGTCTGTTCTGCTTTGCCAAAATCTCACCGAAAAGCGTGTGAGAAGTGATCATACTTACGCTGACTTCGGGAATAAGTTCGTCGTGCGGATTGTAAGAGGACTGGTTTTCACTGAAATAAATGGGCGCTTTCAATTTGCCGATATCGTGATAGTATGCGGCGCATCTTGCCATATTTGGGTTTTCACCGATAGCGGAAGCGCAAGCCTCGGCAAGGTTTCCGACCACGAGCGAGTGGTTGAACGTACCGGGTGCTTCGCTTGCAAGTCGTTTGAGAAGCGGATTGGAAAGCGAGCAAAGTTCGTTGAGACGAAAATCGTCCGCAATGTTGAATATACCCTCAAAAATAGCCACGAGAGGCATAAACACGAGCGACGCCGCGACGTTTGCACCGTAGCAGGCGAGCACGTTCCACAAAAGGTTCATGCTTGTATCACCCGAGGCAAGCGTGAGCATAACGACAAGCGGTTGAATAATGAGCGGAGTGGCCATAGATACGAGCAAGAATTTGAGGCGAGTAAGGTGCTTTTTCTCGTAGAAATTGACGATAATCGCGCACAAACTGTTGCAAATAATCGCCGGCATAACCTGCTCGAACAAATATTTTTGGTCGGTCGACTTTATCATAAACGATATGGTAAGCATAACCGCCACCGTGCAAGTTGCAAGAGTTGCCGTTCTTCTGTCGATAAGCTCGATAAGCACGAGCGTAGCAAGCGCAATGGGCATTGCATAGATGTTGAGGCCTTGAATTTGCGGAACGCCGATACTTGCCATAAACGTCAGCACGACAAGAATAATCGTAAGATAAAAATCTCTCGTGCTCGTGCCCTTCTTTTCGGTGTAGCGGTAAATACCGACAAGCAATATCATCATCAGCGCAACTGCTGTTACTGTCTCTTATACACATCTGACGCTGCCGACGAATTAGACGGTGTAGAT
>URUQ01000030.1 GCA_900551145.1 uncultured Eubacteriales bacterium | reverse complement strand
ATTTTAAGCGGATATTTTAATCCATATATAAATTTTCTTTTTTTGTCTTATTTTGCGCACGTGCAATTTGTATGAGGCGGTGCTCATATATTTTTCTATGCTCATAGATTTGGTGGGGGCGGATATTGCAAGCATCGTCGGGGACGAAAAAGATATCGCAGAGATTAGAATGCGTGTGTTTCGGCCTTTGGTGGTTTGCCGTATCGACGGAACGAGGCAGGTTGCAAGGCATTTCGGTTTGCCGCACGTAGTGGGCGAAAACGATATACAACGAGTTCTGTCAAACGCAACCAATATGTCGTTATACAGCGCGTCCGACGAGATCAAGAGGGGGTATATTCCTTGCGGACGGTATCGCATAGGCGTCGGGGGAGAAGGCGTTTTTGACGACGAAAAATTTGTTGCGGTGAAAAACATATCCTATCTCGTTATCCGTGTTCCTCACCAAATCAAGGGCGTTGCCGACAAAATAGGGGAAGACGTGTTTGTGGACGGTGGCGTGCGTTCTACGCTCGTTATATCGCCCACGGGAGCGGGGAAAACCACGCTTTTGAGAGAGATGGCAAGGATAGCGTCAAAGGACTTCAATGTCGTGATAATAGACGAGAGATACGAGCTATGTTCTTGTTTGCACGGGACACCTGCGCTCGATATAGGAGATGCGGAAGTGCTCTCGGGTGTACCTAAAAGCATTGCGTATCAAAATTGTGTGCGTGCTATGAATCCCGATATTATCGTCACTGACGAGTTGTTCGGAAAAAACGACGTAGACGCGATTTGCGACGTTATACGGAGCGGTGTCAAAGCGTTTGCTTCCGTGCACGGCAGTAGTGTTGAGGCGGTGCGTAACAACGCGATATACGAGCCTCTTTTCAGAGTCTTTGAGCTCGGCGTGGTACTATCAAAATCACCGATAGGTGCAATCGTCCAAAAGGTGGCGTTATGAGTGCGAGCATTGCAAGACTTATAGCGGGCGGACTGTTGGCTCTTATATGTTGTTATATTGGTTTGCTGATAAAGCGTAGATACTCCGCAAGAGTGAAGTTTTTCAAGTCCGCAACCGATTTTTGCCGTATGCTTCAAGACGAGTTGTCTATGCGAAAAACTCCGATGCCCGAGATATGCGCCAAGTTTTTGGACGGAAGAAAAGGGCAGTTCGAGGACTATCTGTCCGAGTGGTGTGAAAAGGCAAAGACGCACGAGGACGTTGACAAAGACAAGTGCCGATTGCTCAAAAACGATGAGACAAAAGACTTGACGACCTTTCTTTGCAACCTTGGAAAAACCGACCTAAAAGACCAACTCTCGCACGTGTCGCATTATGAAAAGTGCTTTGAGAAAAAGACGGACGAGTGCGAAGAACAAAATAAAAAAACAGGCTCGATGTATTTTAAACTGTGTGTGCTATTGGGGCTTGCCGTCATACTGATTTTGGCGTGAGGTGCGTATGGATACAAATATAATCTTGAAAATCGCAGGCGTTGGATTGCTTACGGCAATCGTGTGCGTGATACTCAAAAAGAGTGACCGAGACGAGATTGCCACCTTTGCGACGCTTGCGGGACTTATTATAGTGGCGGTACTCGTGATAGATATGTTGGGCGGACTTTTTGACACATTGAAATCGTTACTGTCACTTTATTAGTACAAAACGCGGTATAAAGTACTTGTTGTTTGAATTGAGTGCAAATATCGGATGGAAAATATACGCTTATAATTTGTCATAGATTACAAATATGACACTTTGAAAGCGACACGTGCGTGTGGTTGAAAAGTATATAAAATTTTATGATATTCAAACTTATCGGAATCGCAATAATCGGGGTAATAACGGTGACTTTGCTCAAAACGGCAAAGCCCGAATTTGCCGTATTTGCGACGATTGCAACGGGTATCGTTATGGTAATCACCATGTTGTCCGCACTTCGCGACGTGGTGCTTGCATTTGACGGCATTGTTGAAAAGAGCGGTATTGACGATAGGGTGTTTTCTGCCGTTTTGAAGATAATAGGCATCGGATATCTTACGGAGTATTCCTCGTCGGTGGCAACTGACGCGGGGTGTGCCTCCATTGCGCAAAAGTTGCAATTCGGCGGTAAAATCGTCATTTTTATTATGAGTATATCCATAGTATCGACGCTTGTCGATCTCGTATCCGCGCTTGTTTCGACGATATGAAAAAAGCGATTTTTGCCATAGTTTCGATATGTGTGATAGTATGCTTCGTCCTTATTTTCAGTACGGACGGAGTATGTTTTGCGTCAGAGGAAAAAAAGACCGACGAGCAAATAAAAAACGAGCTTCAAGACGCCTACGACAAGACGGTGGACAATCTCGATTTGAGCGGATTGCAAGAGTATCTCGATTCGCTTTCGCAAGAGGGGCGAGACGCCATATCCGTATCCGACGTTCGCTCGACCCTCAAAGCGTTGGCAAGAGGTGAGAGCGAACAATTTTTCGACGTATTTTTCAACCTTTTGGCAAAATCGGCGGGTAGGTATTTTCTCGGTTTTATTCCCGGTTTTATCACAATTATAATTATATGTCTATTAAAAACTATGCTGTGCGGACTTACGGGGGACTTCCTCAATTCCTCAACGACGGAAGTGGTGAACGTGGTGTGTTACTGCGCGACTGTTATAGTTCTTATGAGCGGTGTGGTGACGGTTGTCGAGACGGTGACCAAAACTATCGATGCGTTGGTTGCTCTGTCCGGCGTGCTTTTTCCGATTTTATTGACTCTTCTTTCCGCACTCGGCGGAAACGCGAGCGTTGCGGGATATTCTCCGCTTATGGCAGTGCTTTGCGGATTTATCATGAAAACCGTATCGACGGTGATACTGCCCGCATTTATCGCATGCATAGTTTTCAGCATCGTAGGCAACGTGTCCAAGACCGTCAAAATAGACAAACTCGCAAAACTCATAAAGTCGGCTTCGAGTTGGCTTATCGGTGTATGCTTCGGGTTGTTTGCAACCTTCCTCACTATGCAAGGCATATCGGGCGGTGTGGTGGACAAATTCGGCTTCAACATTGCAAAATTTGCCGTGTCGAGTTACGTCCCGATACTCGGCGGATATCTTTCGGACGGCTTCGACCTTATGACGGCGTCGCTCGTTCTTGTCAAAAATGCGGTGGGGTATACGGGCGCAGTGCTACTTTGCGCGACGGTGGCTTTTCCGCTCGTCAAAGTGGTCGTGTTTTCGTTGACCACGAGACTTGCAAGCGCAATTGCTGAACCTATCGGAGATCAAAGAGTGTCGACGTTGCTCGGTGACGTCGCAAAAAATCTAAATTTGCTCATAACGGCACTTGCGGGCGTGGCGTTCTTGTTTTTCCTATTGCTTATGCTTTTGGTGTCTTCTTGCAATATGGGGTTGTGATATGGGTGCGTGGATACTTTCGATTGCGGGTGTAATATGCCTTGGAATATTGCTTGAAATCTTACTGTCCGAAGGCAAAACGGCAAAGTACGTCAAGGGTGCGTTTTCATTGCTTGTGGTGATTGCGATAGTCGCGCCTCTTCCAAAACTTATTAAAAGCGATTTTGACATAAACGTCGACGCAGATATTCCGTCTTGGTCGCAGAGCGACGATTATATGACGGCGTATTATTCCGCGTTTGAGGATAAGGTGCAAAGCGCGCTTTTGCAAGAGGGGTGCGACAGCAAAGTGAAAATCAACGTGTTAAGCGGTGTGATAGTGAGGGTGGAAGTGACGGTGTACGATATGATGCTCGACGGCAAAGATATCGTGCTTATTACGGCGAAAACGCTTGGAATACCCGAAGACAAAGTGAACGTGTTATATGAGTTGTTTTGAAATACTTTGGGAAACAGTGAAAATGGTGATTGGTTTTGACAATAATCGTGATTTTGTTGATGTTCTTATATCAAGAATTCGCGCGCGTGCGCGCGTGCGTCCGCTCGTACAAATAAAAAACGCGCCCGAGCACGCGCACGCGCGCGCGAAATTGAAGAAAAAAATCAGTATTTTAGTGATTTTACGAGAGGGAAAACAAACTGATTTTAATTATTTTACGAGCGGGTGCACTGACCGATTTTAAGAAGTTTTGTCGAGAAAAAAATTTTTAGAATATTTGCAAAGACGTATAAATATATTTTGGTATCGAGGGCGGAATGGAAGTAGAGAATAGAAGAAGCGACGGGATATTGCAAAAGGTGAAGCAAAGTGCGATGGTGCAAAAACTCAAAGGCATCAAAAATATACGAATTATTGCAGTCGTATTCATAATTGCAATCGCACTCATCATATACTCTACCGTAGCAACCTCGACGAAGAAAAAGGCGGAAACGCAAACGAGCGTTTCGCAATCTCTTGAAAACGACGAGGAAGCAAGATTGTCCGCGATACTTTCAAATCTCGAAGGGGCGGGGAAGGTGCGAACGATGATAACCGCGTCGGACGGAGAAATCACGGGAGTGCTCGTCGTTGCCGAGGGTGCGAAAAATCCGATGACGAGGCTAAAACTTATGCAAGCGTGCGCAAGCGCACTCGGAATTAGCGAGGACATAGTGTGCGTGCTTTGCAAACAAAATTAGCGAACCTATGTAGGAGGAATATATGAAAATCAAACCGAAAACCAAGAAAATCATCGTATTGTCAGTTATGGTGTTATTGCTCGTTGCGACGGGTGTCTTGAACTTCGTACTCAGCGACAAACTCAACAAGACCACCGACAACGTCAACGCCGACCAAGGCACTGTTACGCAAACGTTCTTTGCGGCGGCAAAGAGCGACCGCGATTCCACGCGTGAATCGGAGTTTCTTTATCTCGACGCGATAATGCAATCCGAGTCCAGCACGGAAAGCGCAAAGAAGAGTGCGCAGGAGCAAAAACTCACGCTCGTCAGCCGTATGGAAAAAGAACTTGCACTCGAAACGCTTATCAAGGCAAGAGGCTTTGAGGACGCAATCGTAACGATAGGGGACAAGGGTGTAAGCATCGTGGTGAATTCTACCGAACTTACCGCCGAGCAAGCAAACCAAATTCTTTCGGACGTGCTTGCCGAGACTACGTTCAAAGCGTCGGAGGTGAAGGTCATTCCGTACGACTGAAAATAATAATCAAGTATATTGCCATACTGCCCACGGATATGTTCCGTGGGTTTTTCTTGGATAGTTTTGGCATAATAAATTTTGAGTAATGATTGATATAATTTTCGGTATGTGCTATAATACACAAAGCGGAGGTCGATATGGCAAAAGATTCGACAAAAATCACAACTGCGCTCAGCAACGTTCTCGTGTCATTGGCAAGCGAAGCGGCGCAAGACGTGGAAGGCATTTGCCTTCTTAATTCAAAACGCAACAAAGGGGCGGTGTCCGTCTACGTGTTGCCCAACGAGAAAGTCATGGTGGATTTATTTATAGACATCGAGCAAGGCTATTCCGTTCCGTCCGCAGTCGCAGTGCTTCAAGAGAGAGTGAAGACTCAAATCGAGAGCGCAACCAAATTCAAAGTACAATCGGTCAACGTTCAAGTGATGAACGTAAACGTAACACAATAAGACTATGAGAAGAATTGCAAGAGAAAACGTTTTTAAGCTTGTGTTTGAATACACATTTTACGGCGTGGTTAACGACGCTACGTTAGAGCTTATGCTTGTCGACAGCGACTTGACGGAAGACGATAAGAACTATATCAACTCAACATACTTCGGCGTAGTAACCAACGAGGAAGAATTGAAAAAGGTCATCGCAGACCACCTCGAAGGTTATCGTATCGAAAGAGTGTATCGACCCGATTACGCAGTGTTGTTGCTTGCAACGTATGAACTGAAAGAACACACCGCACCGAACGCGGTCGTTATCAACGAAGCGGTGGAACTTTCAAAGAAGTATGGCACGGACAAGTCCGGCTCGTTTGTAAACGGCGTGCTTGCCAAAATCGTAAAAGATATAAAATAACAAAAGATAATCCCGGCGTTCATATCGTGGTCAAAAATGCGACAAACGTATGATATTTCGGGATTTTTTAATCTGAAAACGCCGAAAAATCGGTGTTTTACTGCAAAAATGGTGCATAAAGTGTCGATTATGTTAGATAAAACCCCATTTTCTGAAAAAACAATATCTGTAAGCGAGGTAAATGCCACTATAAAAGCGTGCATTGACGCTCCGATATTCAAAGGTTTGGAAGTTTTCGGTGAGGTTTCGGGCTTCAAGTTCAGCGGACCACACGCATACTTCACACTCAAAGACAAGGATTCGCAATTGTCTTGCGTTTGTTTTTACGCTGCAAAGACGTACAATCCCAAAGACGGAGAAAGCGTCATCGTCAAAGGCTCGCTCGATTATTATCTCAAAGGTGGCAGGTTGTCCCTCCAAGCAAGTTCCATTCAGCCCGTGGGCAAGGGTATGCTGTTTTTGGAATTTGAAAGGCTCAAAGCAAAGTTGCTTGCGGAGGGCTTGTTTGACGAGGCGCACAAAAAACCTATTCCCAAATTTGCGAAACGGGTGCTTGTGGTTACGTCCAAGACGGGCGCGGTTATACGAGATATCGTGACGACCGTAAGGCGGAAAAACCCTGTCATCGACATCGTCGTCAAAGACGTACGAGTGCAAGGCGAGGGCGCGGGCAAAGAGATTGCCAAAGTGCTTGAAAGGGTGGACAAACTCGGATACGATATAATCATTATCGCTCGCGGTGGCGGTTCGCTGGAAGACCTTGCTCCGTTTTATGACGAGCAACTTGTGAGAGCGGTGTACGCAATGAAAACTCCGGTCGTATCGGCAGTGGGACATGAGACGGACTTTTCGCTTTGCGACTTCGTTGCCGACGCGCGTGCCGCTACGCCGACTGCCGCGGGTGAATTGATTGCGTACGACTACTATGCTATGCGAGACCAGCTCACGACGGATATGCAACGACTAAAACAGAGCGCGACGAGGGGATACGAAAGATGCGTGTCAAAGGCAAGACTTTCTTCGGCGCAATTGCAAAGACTTGCGAGCGGTTTTTATACGGCGCATCAACACAAAGTGGAAAACTGTATTCAACGCATAAGGACGCTTGCGGAAAGGAAGATGGAAGGCGCAATCGCACGCACGGAAAAGGCTGCGGCATCGCTTGACAATCTCTCACCGCTCAAAGTGCTCGGCAGAGGATATTTCAGATTGCAGTCTGGGCAAAAGACGATAAGCAAAGTCGCGACTCTAAAAGTGGGAGAATATATCAAAGCGACGGGCGGTGACGGATCGGTCACGGCACAAATCACACAAATCGACTTGAACAAGGAGAACTGATATGGCAGAAATAAAGAAATTTGAAGAGGCGTTGAGCGAACTCGAAAGCATCGTAAAAAAACTCGAAGGGGATATCCCTCTCGACGAGGCTATGAACGCTTTTGAAAAGGGCATCGAGCTCAGCAAAATTTGTATGGAAAACCTCAAAGCCGAAAAGGGCAAACTTGCGCTTTTGGTGGACGACATCAACAATCTCACGGAAGAGATGAAACTTGACTGATTATGAAAATTTCGACGATTGACAAAACGCAGTTTCTTTCTATGTTCGAGCAGTCGCTCAAAAACGCGATCGGGGACGGCAATTCCGTAATCGACGAGGGTATGCGTTACGCAACTCTCGACGGCGGAAAGCGCGTGCGCCCGCTTTGCGTGTATTACGGCGCGCGCTCGACGGGCAAAGATGCGGAAGTCGATGAGGTTATTTGTCTTGCCGTGGCAATCGAGCTTATTCACAACTATTCCCTCGTGCACGACGATTTGCCGGCGATGGATAACGACGATTATCGTAGAGGCAAACTTTCCGTGCATAAAAAATTTGGCCACGCCAACGGAATACTCATCGGAGACCAACTTCTTACACTTGCTTCTTGCGTGTTGCTTGACGGCGCGAGAGAGTTCGGTTCGCATTTCGCAAGGGCGGGACAAGAGATAACCTCAGCGTCAAAGCGTATGGTTTTTGGACAGGCAAACGATTTGCAAGGATGCGAAACCGCGGAGGACTTCCTTGAAATGTATTCTCAAAAAACCGCCGCTTTGATAGTCGGTGCGTTCTGCGCGGGAGCGATTTGTGCGGGGGCAGACTTTGAGCAAATAGAAAAAATCGGTGAATACGCAACGAATATCGGAATTGCCTTCCAACTTGCCGACGACATTTTGGACGAAGGGGAAGAGGGAAGCATCGTATCCGTGCTCGGCGCGGACGAAACGCGCGCGTTGCTGGGTGCAAAAACGCAAAGGGCAAAAGAGATATGTGCGTGCTTTTGTGGTGCAAAAGAATTGTCCGATTTCGCCGATGCGCTTTGCAATAGACAAAAATAAAGGAAATATAGCGTAAACTTTCAAAAAGTTGTTGCCAAATTCGTTTGTTTTTGATATATTGTTAAAGCAATCAAATGCGGGAGTGACTCAGTGGTAGAGTGTCACCTTGCCAAGGTGAAAGTCGCGGGTCCGAATCCCGTCTCCCGCTCCAAAAGATTAGCGCATAAAAGATTTGAGTACGAAAACCTGAAAACGATAAAAATCGATTAGACGGGATTCGGATTCACGGAGTGAAGAGCGCAGTATGCGCAGACCCGCGCGGGTTCGTTCCGCAAGGTCGCCATCAAAGATGGCTACACCGTCTCCCGCTCCAAAACGATGTGCATATCAAATGCACGTATGGCATCATAGCCAAGAGGTAAGGCAAGGGTCTGCAAAATCCTCACCCCCAGTTCAAGTCTGGGTGATGCCTCCAAAAAAAACAAGCGACGGTATTGTCGCTTGTTTTTATTTACAAACTCAAAGCCTTGTGCTACAATAATTTTCGCATAAAACTTGCCGGAATGGCGGAATAGGCAGACGAATGAACGATGTTCATCCCGGCGTCTGCGCAAAGACCGCCATACTCTATATGATGACGGCAATCAAAGTTATTAAGCCGGAATGGCGGAATAGGCAGACGCAAGGGACTTAAAATCCCTCGATGGAAACATCGTATCGGTTCGACCCCGATTTTCGGCACCAAACGTCCCGTATATCGTTTACGGGGCGTTTTTCTATGCTTTCGTGCAAAATTCCCATTTGTGTGTATTCGCAGTCAAAATATCATACTTTTGTAAGATATCGTTACATTTGTATCGTTATCGGCGGTTATTATGCTATTAAAACCTATTGCAAAGCTTTGCGCGCGATGTTATAATTAGATAGTATATTGAGAAAGTATGCGTAGGCGCACTCGCGTGCGTGGGCGCAATGAGGCAAAATGAATTCCACTACATACGCAAAAAGAACGCTTTACAAACCCATCGACTTCTTCTTCAGAGGAGTCGCTGATTCTTCTACAAAGAATAAGATGATGGTTTTTGTCGACGCGTTCCAAATTATGAACGACCGCTATCTCGGAAGAATGAGCGTGTGCAACTATTTCTATATTGCCGAAAGTTCCGTCCGCATAAATGAACTCAATGTCATAGCTTTTGAAGAACTGCGCAATTATGATCTCGTTATGCGCGAAAATTTTCTTATTCCCGACGTCACGTACTGCCTTGCGGTGTCCACGCGTTTTTTGGACAACGACAAAGATTTCGACATTCTTTTAACCTTGCTCAAAGAATACGGCTACAAAAAGAACAAGTTGATAATCTCGTTTTTCGTGAGTTCGCTCGTGTCTTTGGACGAAAAGGGCAGAGCGCGCTACAACCGTTTGCGCAAGGCGGGCTACAAGATTTGCGCATCGGCGTACGGTGAAGATTACAATTCGCTCGACGTGTTCGGTGAATTCAATTTCGATTATTTGAGATGTGAGTCACAGTACTTTGACGCAACGCCCAACAAAAAGAAAGTGCTTGCTATGCTCGTGAATTTCTGCAAAGCAAACAAAATCGGCTTTATCATGGAAGGCGTGGACTCTCCCGCTCAATACGCAAGATACAAGCGTGAGGGCGTCAAACTTATGACGGGCAGAGCGGTATCAAAACTTTCTCGCTGGGTTACCAACGAGTTTTTGGGAGTGAAAGCACCCGCAGGCAAGGAAAAGGAAGCGTATCTCAAAAAACTGCAAAAGGACCTTGACGCAAAGAAGAAAGCCGAAGATGCGGAACTCGATTCATTGCGCAAAGCGGCAATAGAAAGAGCGCAAGCGGAGGACGGAAGTAAGGTTATGCCGAGCGCACCGAGACCGGAACTTGCAAAATCTCCCTATCAAATAAGGCTGGAACAACAAAAGCTCAGCGCCAAGAAGGCGGCGGAAGAGAGATTGGAAGCGCAAGCGCGACTTATCTATCAAAAGCCCGAAGATACGAGCGAGCAAGACAAGAAGCTCATCACCGAGATGTCGCGTATGAGATACGAGGGTGACGTGCAAAGTGCGCTTGCATTGTCGTTTGCGTCGCAAAAGAAGAGCGAGCTCGGCGTAGACCGCAAATTTGAGGAAGTCGAGAAGGTCGAAGAGAAGCCCAAGAAAGAAAGGGCGGAGAAGAAAGAGATCGTCGTCGACGAGCAAGAGAACAGCATTGCCGCGCCTATAAGACCGGAAACTCCGAGCGGTTTTGCCACACCCAAGAAACCCAAGAAAATCAAAGCGAATTTCGAGGGCGAGAAGAAGTTGCTTGACGAATATAAGAACGACAGTATGTTTGGCGGGCTCGGTATGGGCACGGGTATGAAAGGCTTCGGCGTGACGATGCATATACAAAGCAAGAGCGAGGACGTACCCGATCTCGTCGGCAAATACAACGACAACGGTCAGTGGGTGGACGAGGACGGAAACGTCTTCAACGGATACTTCGACGTGGACGGCAATTGGGTAGAATACGAACAATTTGACGTCAGCAAGGAAGGACACTACAACGAAAACGCACAATGGGTTGACAAGGACGGCAACGTCTACGACGGATATTTTGACGAAGAGGGTAGGTGGATTGATTATACGTACACTGACCAAAACGGCGAAATCGTGGACAACGGCTACTTTGATGATACGATAGGCAAATGGGTACCTTTCGGTTACTTTGCCGGTGACGGAACGTATCATCGTTTCTAACTTGATATAGAGAAAAGCAAATGAGCGAAGAACAAACTCAAAACACCAATCCGCAAGATAGCGAGGATATCGCTGAGTCGACCGAGCAAGTCGAGTCCGAGCCTCAAAAGTCTGCCAAAAAGGGCAAAGGCGACAAAAAGTCCGCCAAAGACGCCCAAAAGGAACAATCCCGTCTTAAAAAAGAGTGGGAAGACTCTATCGTTGCGTCAAAAAAGGTCAAGAGAGAAGAGACTCGTCGCAAACTCAAACGCGCGATGCTTATCTTGCTGGTGTTTTCGCTTATCGTGACGTCGGTGGTGTACGTTATGTTGCTCTTTATCGAGGAGAACAGCGTGCGCATTACCGCAAGCTCCAACAATAGGGAAAAATCCATATCTTTGTCCGCTGACAACGAGTATTGGACTCCGTACCTCAACGTCGGCGGTCCGAAACAGATGTGGGATTTAAGCTACAACAAGATTTACGATCGAGAGCAGATTGCCACCGTCCAAGACGTGGCGCAAATGCTCACGGCAGAAGATATCCAAACGGGCATTATGCACAGAGAAAAATATATATGTTTCTCCTTTATGCTCAAAAACACCGGCACGGAACCTGCATACGTTCAATACGCAATGAGTCTTGAGTTTGACAAATACAATCTTCACGATGCGGTGCGTGTCATGTGGGGTGAGTCCTACAAGAGCAATCCCGTTGCCGATATCGATATATACGCGTCGCTCAGCAACAATCCGCGCCTTGCCTCGACCGCGATAAACGCACAGCGCACAGCGGAAGAAGGGTATCTCGAATACGTTGCGTATCCGGTCGGTTCGGACAAATCCGATTTCAGCCTCGCAAGGTATGAAAACGAGACTTTGGCAGACCCGGAAGATAAAGCCAAAGCAGTGGAAGCGGGCTATTTTGCCACGACTCCGTTTGCTTCCGACCAATACGTTTTCCAACGCGATACAGAACTTGCCGTGGGTGACATAATGTACCTGTCTCTTATACACATCTGACGC
>URUQ01000029.1 GCA_900551145.1 uncultured Eubacteriales bacterium | reverse complement strand
TTTGACACTCGCGATTTCGGTGAAGGAAGTGGAACGGATTTTGTTCATAATATCCGCCATTTTTTGCATACCGTCCAGACCGCCGAAGGTTATTGACTTTGCCTTTTCCACGTAGTAGCCGAATTTTTTGTAAATGTCTTGAAGCACGTCGTACACGCTCGTGCCCTTGGACTCGAAGTAGCACACCATTTCGGCAAACATCATACTCGCAACGACAGCGTCCTTATCTCTTGCGTGCGTGCCGACGAGCGAACCGTAGCTTTCCTCAAAGCCGAATAGGTAAGTATATTTGCCGTTTTGCTCCCATTCTTTGATTTTTTCACCGATAAACTTGAATCCCGTAAGCACGTCAAACGTCGTTACGCCGTAGCTCGTTGCAAGCACTCTTGCAAGTTCCGTGGTGACGATAGTCTTGACGAGCGCGCCGTTTTTGGGCATAGTGCCGTCTTCGCTCTTGCGGAGGAATATGTAATTTGCAAGAAGCACGCCTATTTGATTGCCGTTGAGTAGCACGAATTTGCCCTCGTCGTTGCGCACCGCAATGCCCATTCTGTCTGCGTCGGGATCTGTGCCTATGACGATGTCGCTTCCGATTTTGTCCGCAAGTTCAACGCCGAGGCGCAATGTATCCGCCTCTTCGGGATTGGGTACGCGTACGGTCGAAAACTCGGTATCGGGCAAGGCTTGTTCCTTGACGACGTTTACGGTGATACCCATTCTCGAAAGTATGGTGGTCACCGGCACGTAACCGCTTCCGTGTATAGGCGTGTATACGATTTTGACGTCCTTGCCGTATTTTTGCACGGCTTCGGGGGAGAGCGAAAGTTTGCTTATAGTGTCGAAATACGCCTCGTCCACACTCTTGCCTATGACGGTGATATGCGGTGCGACTTCGACGTTGTCAAGCCCTTTTATATTGTCCGCAGTCAAGACCACGTTTTCTTCTTCAATGCCGAAATACGGGGTTTTATCTATAAATTCCACCACTTTATCCGTCGATTCGGGCGACATTTGTGCTCCGTCCTCACCATAGACTTTGTATCCGTTGTAGATTTTGGGGTTGTGCGATGCGGTGATCATAACGCCCGCAATCGCTCTCAAGTGGCGTATTGCAAAAGAGCACATCGGCACGGGGTGCACTGTGTCAAAGAGGTAGGCGTTTACGCCGTTTTTGGCAAGCACTTTTGCCACTTCGATAGAAAATTCGCTTGAATATTTACGAGTGTCGTAGGATATAACGACGCCTCTTTGCATTGCCTCGCTTCCGAGTGTTTTTATGTATTCGGCAAGACCTTTTGTCGCGCGACGCACGGTGAATACATTCATTCTGTTCGTCCCCACGTCAAGCACGCCTCTCATACCTGCCGTGCCGAATTGGAGCGGACAATAAAATGCCTCTTTCTTTTCCTCTTCCGATAAAGATGCGAGTCTTGCTTTGTCCTCGGCGGACACTTCGTCCGACGTAAGCCATTGCGTATAACTTGATTGATAGCCCATAGCATACCTCTACGTTTTCGTTTGTTAAATTATACCGCTATCAACCCTCTCGTGTCAATGCCGAATCTGCCGTCCCGCGCAAAACTATTCGTTTTTGCGGGAAATACGTGTCTTTGCGGATAAGCACGGTTTTTATCAGTTTTCCGTTTTGGTAATATTCCAAAAAACCTTGCGAGCGAAGCCCTTCCTTTCCGTACGTGTCGATGACCTCTTCTCCGAGTTTGAGAGTGGCATCGTCGCGGTATTCTATCTCGAAGGGAAGAGTCTCGATAGTTTGCGAGCGACGGCGTATGGTGCAAGACTCTATGCCGTACATTTCCGCTTTGAGATATTTTCCGTCCGCAAGCATTTTGATTGTTACGGGGGAGGACAGAGTGTTGACGAACCGCAAATCGCTTGCAGTGGACACCATAGCGTCAAAGGACGGCGCAACGTAGCTCACGGGTAGAGAGTGCGCTCTCACGCAAGTTATGGTGAGGTTGGCAAGCAAGGCGCAGTTGTACAAGGTGCTCGACACTTGGCATACGCCACCGCCTATGCCTTCCACGAATTCCCCGTCTTTGATGATATACGCGCTCTTGAATCCGTTTTCGACCGTGCGCTCCCCCACGATATCGTTGAAAGAGAACTCGTCCTCGGGGTATAGCACCGTTCCGTCGATTTTGCGACAAGCAAGCGCAACGTTGTCCTTGCGATTCGGTTTGCTGTCACCGTAGTAGGTGGAAAAGCGCGCGATTAGTTTTTGTCCGTCGGATACTGCGGTTGCTATGTCTTTTGGGTGCATAGTTCCTTCCATAAATAAAGCAATTGACGCCAATGCGAGAGTAAGGCACGCAAAAGCGAGGATTTTGAGATGTTTTTTCATACCCATAGTATGTGTGCAAAACTCAAAAAGAAACAAAAATTGCAATTTTGAGCATATCGGTTGTGAAAAAGCCAGTATATGTTATATACTGTTGCCGAGAGAAAATAACTATGAATACTTTAATTTTGATATTATCACTTGTTGCCGGCATAGTCGGCACGGGACTTGGCGGTATAATCGGTGTTTTGCTCAAAAATAAGGGCAACAAGGTTATGGGCAGAGTTTTGAGTTTTGCGGGCGGAGTTATGGTCGGCGTCGTAACTTTCGAGATGTTGCCGGAAGCGGTGGAATATTCCGTTATCGAAGGCGCGATATCTCAATCGGGTATACTGATTGCCGTATCTGCGCTCGTTGTGGGTATGCTCGTAATATTCGGGCTAAACAAACTTCTCGACGTCATCGAAAATATGCGTGATATGCATAGAAGCATTGAGGAATTGCACCACGAAACCGCCGTGATTGAAGCCAACGACGCCTTGAAAGCGGACGGCTCGGCTGTCGTTTCGTCGGGAAAAAACAATGTCGCGGCGACGAGTGTGGACAAAAAGTCCCTTCTCAAAGCGGGCATAATTATGCTTCTGGCAATTGCGCTTCACAATCTTCCCGAGGGAATGGCAATCGGTGCAACGGGTGCGTCTAATACTCAAACCGGTATACTCATTGCCGTCATAATTGCCGTGCATAATATCCCGGAGGGTATGGCGATATCCGCTCCGTTGGCAAGCGGTGGAGTGAAAGGTTGGAAAACGGTGCTTTTGACTGCCCTTGCGGGCGCGGCAACCGTTCTCGGCGCGGTTATAGGTCTTGCCGTCGGTGGAATAAGTAAGCTTGCAAGCGGAATTTGTATGGGACTTGCAGGCGGAGCGATGCTTTACGTCACGTTCTGCGAGATTTTGCCTCAATCCATACTTATGGAAGAGGGAAGAGTGCCTGCCGTCAGTATGCTTGTGGGAATAATTTGTTCGATGGTATTCGTATTTGCGTTTTAAGGTGCGAAATGAAGCAAATCGTTTCGGTTGACGGGATAAAAAGATATATGACCGCGGATTTTTCCGTGGAAGTTTTCGACGTCGTTTCTTCAACCAATACGATTGTAAAAGAGCGCGCAAAGCAAGGCGAAAAGGATGTTTTGGTCGTCGCAAGAGAGCAAACGAGCGGAAGAGGGCGTTTTACGCGCAAGTTTTTCTCACCCAAGGACGCCGGCGTGTATTTCAGTTTTGCAATAGAACCTACTTGCGCCGACGAGATAAGTTTCGTCACTCCGATGTGCGCCGTTGCCGCCGCAAAGGCAATTCGCGACGTGTGCGTCAAAAACGCGCAAATCAAGTGGGTGAACGATATCTACGTCGATATGAAAAAGTGTGTCGGCATACTTTGTGAAGGCGTATCGTCGCAGGGCGGTGCGATAGACCGCATAGTGTGCGGAATAGGCGTCAATCTCTACGAAAAAGAGGGCGGCGTAGACGAACAAATCAAAGATATAGCAGGATTTGTCGGTGAAGGCGTCGACGATTGCGCCAATAAAATCGTAGGCGCGATTTGCAACAATTTTGCGGATATGCACTTGCATTTCGACAAAAGTTATATTGCAAAGCAATATAAAGATATGTCTATGCTTGTTGGGAGAAGCGTTGCGATGTGCAAAACGGACGAGGAGAGAGTCGCTATCGCCGAGGATATTGACGACAGGTGTAGGCTCGTCGTACGTTACGAGGACGGAGAGTGTGAAACGCTCGAAGTCGGCGAGGTCAGGATAAAACTTTGAATAAAGCATCTTCAAAAGCAGTATCGAGGACGTTGCGCCTCGTAAGAATAGCAATTTTTCTTGCGCTCATAATCGTGGGCGCGTTCGTCAAATTCCCGATAGGCATAGTGCCCGTGTCGATGCAGTTTGCGTTTTGTATGTTTGCGTCGCTTATGCTCGGAGGAACGGACTCTCTTATTTGTGTTGCGATATATATCGCAATGGGACTTATCGGCATACCCGTGTTTTCGGCGGGAGGCGGAATTTTCTACGTCTTGCAACCAACTTTCGGCTATATTCTCGGCTTTTTGATAGGTGCGCCTATTAGCGGTTATATCGCAAGAGGTTTCAAAAACGACGCGCCTATTAGCGTATGGCGTATGCTTCTCGGGGCGTTCAGTGCGCTTGCAATCGTGTATGCGGTTGGTGTGTTTTATATGTATCTTATGCTCAATTTCTATGTCGGCACGGCAATGTCTATGTCAAAGGCGTGGCTTGTGGGGTGTGCGGTGTTCTTGCCTACGGACGTAAGCTGGTGCATAATCGGCTCGCTCGTCTCGTGCGCGGTGCTTAAAAGATATGCACCCTACCTCGGTGTCGCAGACAAGTATTCGGGCTACGTTTATGCGAGGGAAACGTCTCTTTCCGACGATGACGATGGCGGATTTCAAAATTTATAATTATATTTGCGAAAAGAGTACCAAACAAGTGCAAATAGCGTTCAAATAGCGGATATTTGCTATTGAAAACGCACGTAAAATATGATATTATTATTTTATTAAACTTAATAGGAGACTATTATGCAACACGAAATCACCAACCCAACCGATTTGTTGAACGCAGAGGGCAATATTCTCGAACCGGGATTTGCCAAGAAAATGCTTTATAATTACAATCGCGAAAACGTCAAAGCACCCAAAACTCGTCTCAAAGAGTGGGATTATTACTATATTTCCAACAAGGAATTTGCTCTTTGCCTCACCATCAGCGATATGGGTTTCGTGGGGGCGTTGAGTCTTTCGGTTATAGACTTCGTTACGCCTGCGCAATTCACAAATTCGGCAATTTGTCTCTTTCCGATGGGCAAGTTCAATATGCCAAGAACAAGCGAAAGCGGAGACTGCGCCTGGAAAATCGGCAAGGTCGAGATGAAGTTTGAAAACGACGGCACGAAGCGTCATCTTACGGGCGTATATCCCAACGCGGACAAATTCGGCACGGACGTCAAGTGGGATATCACAATCACCGACGTTCCCGAAGAGAGTATGGTTATCGCAACGCCTTTCAACAAGGACAAACACTTCTATTTCAATCAAAAAATCAATTGTATGAAAGCAGAAGGCAGTTTCTTCCTCGGTGACAAAGAGTGCAAGTTCGATCCCTCCGACAGTCTTGCGACGCTCGATTGGGGACGCGGTGTTTGGACTTACGACAACACTTGGTATTGGGGCAGTTTGCAAACGCGTCTCAAAGACGGCTCTACGTTTGGTTGGAACATCGGCTACGGCTTCGGCAACACGGAAGCGGCAAGCGAAGATATGTTCTTCTACAACGGCAAATCTCACAAAATCGGTCGCACCGAGTTTATAATCTCGGGAGACAAAGAGGGCGATCCCAAGTATATGGAGGATTGGAAGTTCGTAAGCGACGACGGTCGTCTCGACTGCACGTTCCATCCGCTTATTGACCGCTACGAGCCGTTCGATTTGAAGGTTATGTGTATGATACCTCACCAAGTGTTCGGTTATATCTCCGGAAAGTGCGTGCTTGACGACGGCACGGTTATCGAGCTTGACAACGAACTCGGCTTTGCGGAAAAAGTGCACAACAAATGGTAAAATCTATGCGAGCGCGACTTATAATCGCGCTCGCAGTCAAATAAGATATCACGAATGAGGTGAATATGGAATACAACGGTGAAGGCATACACGCGCTCGTTTGCGCAGTGGAAGATTTGCAAAGTTCCAACCTTATTTTTATTGACAGAAAGCTCAAACCGCTTCTCAAATGCCTTGCGTATTATCCGGAATTTCGCACGGTTTTATCCTATTGCAATCAAGGTTTCGACTACGACGCGGAAAAGCGCAAAGCGTTTGCCAAGCTCGGAGACAGCGACGTCTTCCGTATGCCCAAAAATCCCAAGACTATCGTTGCGCTCGTATCCAATATGCTCGTCGAGTTCGACGCGGGCAGTATGGATATCGTGACGTTTTCAAGCAGATTTTTCCCAACGGAAACCAAGCAAGCAAGTTTCGAGCAGTGTTGCGCCAAGGTCGTCGAACCTTTCAAACTTGCACTCGTAAGTCTCGTCATCGACGGCATAGAGGAAGAGCCAAAAGCGGTTGAAAGAACGGTGGAATTTGCGTCCAGCGGACTTCATCAACAGACGGAGTATTTGCTCGTTGCAATATACAATGCGGTGCAAGAGGCACAAATAGACGAGAGCGAAAGGCAAGACTTTATGGTTATGCTCGAAGGCTTTGCCGCCGCGCTCGACACGCGCGATTCGCTTATGATAAAGGCGATTTGGCTCGGCCTTAAAAAGACGCTTTCCTCACAAAAACTTTGTGCCAAAGAGATTGAAAAGGTAAACGACACTTTGAGATTGTATTTGGTGACTAAGTAATTAAATTGACACAATCAAGGGTTTATCTTCTCAATAAGAGTGGATAAACCCTTGTTTTTTGAATATAAGATATGGGGGAATATTGTGAAAAACAAAAAGATAATTATAGTATTGCTCGCGCTTTGTCTTTTGGCAATATCGTGTTTTGCGCTTTCGGCGTGCGATAAGGACAAGGGCAAAGACAGGGCAATCATTTACGTTACGGCATTGTTTGCGGGCGGACTTTACGACAAGCAAACGGGTGAAGCGAAGTGGGAACCGTTCAAGACGGAAGTGGACGCCGCCAAGGTTATGGCGGGTGAGATTCCTATGGATGAGTTGATGGACACCTTTGGAGACGAACTTCCCGACATTCTCGATTTGGTAGATAGCGCACTCTCGTACGAGGAGGGGACTTTGCTTTGGGACTTGACTCTCGACAACGACGGCAACGGTTACAATTCAAATGTCGTTCCTGCCAACGATTTGAAAAATTATATGGACATCGGCTATGGTGTGTTTGGAATATACCGCAATTTCGTCGATAATATCTCCCAAAAGTACGGAAACGATTACGACGTGTTCGTATACAATCAAGACTGGCGTATCTCTCCCGCAAAGAGCGCGGAAGAGCTTGAAAATTATATCAATCGCAAAGGGTATAAAGAAGTCGTCTTTATGTCGCACAGTATGGGCGCACCCGTCGTCAACAATTATCTCGTAAGAAGCCGAGAAAACCGCGACAAAGTCAAACTTTATATGGGATTTGCGCCCGCAACGCTCGGTTCTTTCGACGCACTTGCCGCACTTGCGTGTCCCGATACTTACGTGGACAAGTTTCTTGCGGGTATGAATTTGCAAGATAATATGCTCAATATGATCAAGAATGTGGTGCAAAACACGCTCGGCGGTCAACTCGGAGACTTCTTCCGCAACAACCAAGGTCTTATGTCTCTCGTTCCGTCTTGGCAATTGGTGTCGTCCGCTCAATACGACGAGCAAAACCCCGCAATCACCGTTGACGGCAAGGCAATCACGAGCAAGGACGAGCTTTACGATCTTTACGCTTCTATGCGTTGGGCAAAATATCTCACGCCCAAGTCGCAAGCGGTGCAAGAGAGCGAAGACTACGACGGCGTGCTTTACAACAGAGTTTTGGCGCAAGAGGGACAAGCCAAAGACAGCGACGGATATCGCGTCAAGGACTTTGCGGCAAACCTTGCAAGTTATTTTGACAATATGTTCATAGACGGCAAGATTGCTTCCGAACAAATCAATTCCTATTACTTCCTCGGCACGGGTATGGCAAACACCATCACGGGTATGAGCCTCACCACCAAGAAAGACGCCGACGGCAACGTTCTTTACGACGACTACGGTTGCGTGCAATACGATTATCGACTTTTAAGCGATGGCTACGGCTCGGCGGTTAAGTGCGGTGACGGCACCGTTCCGTATTATAGTTCCATCGGCGGAAACACCGCAACGGCAGAGTTTATCGAGTCCCTCGGAGACAGACTCGTCGAGCTCGACTCTCAAAATCACGGAATTGTCGGCGTCAGCTGGGATCTCCTCGGCGCGTACGTAATGGACCTTTTGGAGCAATATCTTTGATATTTGCGCAACTTGTCTACGAGAGCCGTTATGCGCACTGCGTGCGCTAATGGAATATTCCTTATGTCATTGCGAGGAACGTAGTGACGTGGCAATCTAGGCGTAGCCGCACACACCAAACGGACAATCTTGTGAAATTGTGGTGTGAGGTTTTGTCCGTCTTATACTGATAGCAAAGATTGTCTGCGCGGTAGTAATGTGAAAATCAAGACGATAAAAAGAAGGCGTATCAAACGATGCGCCTTCTAAAAAATCGTGCTTGGTTTTCACATATGGGTAGTTTTATCTTCGCCGATGCCTATCATACCGTCAACGACGTATTTTTTGCCGTCGGTGTCGGTGACGTATCCGCTGATTTTGCCGTAGGGAAGTGCGTAGTAGCACATAAGCGGAATGGGCATATAGAACACGTTGCTTATCTCGAACTTGATATCTACGACACCTTGACCTTGTTCGTCTTTGATATACCAAACTTTGGCTTTTTTCTTGCCGTCTTCGTGCGTGAAAACGACGGGAGGCATCGGGAATGACTTGTCGTCAACCCAAATCACGTTCTCGTTGTATTGACTTTGGTCAACGGATTGATTGCGCGTGAGGTTGAAAGCAAAGTATCTCTTGGTGCCGTTGTCGTCGATTTGTCCCATCGTGGTGAGCCAATCGTAGTGCGCGTTGAAGGGATAGAAGCCCTTGTGGTCGTCGATGATACCCACGGAACGCTCGTTGGTGGTGTAAACTTTGCCGTTGACGGTGATTGTGCCCGTTGCTTTGAAAAAGTCCTTTTCGCTGTACAAAGCGTTGATGAAGTTGCCTTCTTTGTCCTTGCCGAGGGGCATAACGCCGTTTGCAAGCGGAGAAATGCGCTCGAAGTTTATATCTATCGTAAATTGACCGTTTTTGCCTTTGGTAAATCCTTTGGCGTGCGCTTTTCCGTTCAAGAAATCGTTTTCAATCTTGTATTCGCTGTTTTTGGTCTTGCAATAGCAGTAGTCGCTCACGAGTTGCGTTGCGACGTGCGCTTTTTTCTTGGGAACGAGGTTGCGCCAGCTGTAGATTTTGTCTTCCTTTTTGTCGTACCACACGAAGATGGAAAAACTCATCGGACCCGTGCTGTAAACCGCGCTGATAAGTGCGCCCTCGTCGAGATGCACTTCAAACGCTTCCCATTCGACGAGACGAGCGGGTTTCAAAAAGTCGGGCATATGTTTTCCGCAAGGTTTTACGCAATCGAGAAGATTGAGGTTTTCAAACGGAGCGTCAAACGTGCCGAAATGCACTTTGCCGTCTTCGACGATAGATTTTGGCGTCGGGGCGGGCAAACGTGTCTCGCTTATGTAATCGGGTAAATTGTTCATATTTCTTTCTCCCTTAGTATTATAAGCAAATATTATCATAATTTGTGCGCATTGGCAATACGTGTGCGAAAAATTTTTGCACAAATGTAAGATATTTTTTCAATTACGTCATATGTTTTGACGCTTTATAGTGAGAAATCGAGTTTAGAAACGCCGCAAGCTGGAAATAATTGCCGAGAAAAAGCAAAAGGAGATTTATATGGCTTTCAATCCGTTTGAACAAAAACCCGAAAATATCGACAAACTGTTTATAGACTGGAAAAATATGTATCCGCAGAGTTATTCCAAGCACGACGTGCATCCGTTTACCAAGTTGCGTTGCATACTCACAAACGGGGCGGAATACGAAGCGGTGTGGTTCTCGCATCAGTTTTTCCGTCATTGCCCCGACAACGATTTGCGCAGACAACTTGCTCTCGTAAGAAAAAACGAGCAGGCGCAACAGAAAATAGGCGCGTGCCTCAAGCCAAAGGACGAAACCGTGCTTGAAACGACGATAGGCTACGAGCAACTTGCCGTGGAACTTACCGCGATGCTTGCAATGCGCGAACCCGATAAGCACGTCAAAGACGCACTCGATTTTGCGCTGTTGGAGGACTTTGACCACTTGTACAGATACGCCGATTTGTTGGATATGGAACACGGCACGCATGCGGAGAACCTCGTCGGAGACCTTACGGAGATTATGCCTGCGAGACCTACGATAACGCATCACAGACACCCGTACGACGAGGCAAAAAAGCCGATAAACAACAAAAAAGCAAGTCCGATAACAAAACTCGACGTGGCAATAATTACCGCGGCGGAACAGCAAACGATGAACTATTATATGAATCAATGCAGTTTTTACACGAGTGATTTGGGGCGTAGACTGTATCAGGAAATCGCAATGGTGGAGGAGCAACACGTCTCGCAATACGGCTCGCTTATCGACGTAAAGGAAGGTTGGCTCGAGTGTTGGCTCAATCACGAATACACCGAGTGTTACGTCTATTATTCGTGCTGGAAAGACGAGACGGATAAGAACGTAAAAAAGATATGGGAACAGTGCTTGCGACAAGAAATCACGCATCTGCATATTGCGGCGGAGTGCCTGAAAAAGTACGGCAAAAAAGAATGGCAACAAGTTATTCCGTGCGGAGAATTTCCCGAGCCGTTGGCGTTTAAGTCCACCAAAGATTACGTTCGGAAAGTGATTGCGGACACGGTGGAAAATACCGCCTTGAGAGAGGGCTACGTCAACGTCAACGATTTGCCTTGCGACGCCGACTTTTTCAAGTATCAAGAAATCGTCAACTCCAATCGAAAAATGGTGCCGAGCCACAGCGTTATAGAGGCGCACATCGACAAATACGGAGAGGATTACAGATACGAAAACGCGCCGAATCCTATCCCGTCGTTGCGAAAAAGAAACGTGGACAACGTAAGTCTCGGGCGTGAAAAAAGTTGCAACAAATAACGAAACAAAGAGATTATACAATCAAAACAGCACGATAAACACTTTGAATTGTCATTATACGAATCGTCCGTCATAAGCACGGACGATTTTTGCCGTTTGAGCGAATTGTGTTGAAAAACCGAAAAACGTTTGGTATAATAACGATAGGTGATTATTATGGAACTCAACGAAAAGTACTTTCAACCCAAAGACTACAAGGGTGGCGTTCAGACGATAGAACAGTCGCTTATGCCCGATGAAAAAATCTTGTGGCAGGGCAAACCGCAAAAGAAAGCGTTCGTCCTCAACAACGTTTTCAAGATGCTCCCCATTGCTCTTTTGTGGATTGCGTTCGACGTGTTTTTTATAGTTATGCTCGCAACCAATGCGGACGGTTTCCCGACTGATATGATTGCGCCTGTTTGCATATTTTTCGCATTGCACCTCGCGCCCGTGTGGATATGGATTTATAAAAGCGTCACCGCAAGCAAACGCCACAAAAACACAGATTATGCCTTTACCGACAAACGCATTATTATTCGCAAAGGCACCATTGCAGTGGACTTCAAAAGTATAGAATACAAAGACGTCATTGCCGTCAATCTTCGCTACGGCGTCATCGATAGATTTGCTAAAGTCGGCGATATTTATATCACCGCCACCGGCAAGGCCTCCGTCCTCGAAGACCTTGAAAATCCGTCTCAAATTGCAAAAATTCTTCAAGACACGATTTCCCAAACCAAGCAAAACGTGCCCTTCACCGATAATGTAAAGGTTACCTTCGTCAAGTGCAAGTACTGCGGATGCAAGAATAAGTCGACGGATACCGTGTGTTCTTCCTGCGGAGCTCCTTTGGAATAACGCCCCAAACGGCGAATAATTTATTTGCGCCGAATGCTAAACACGTGTCACTTATCTTTTCAAGATAACTTGACACATATTTAGGCGCAAACGTCCTGCACAAAAGCAATCGGAGCATTGCTTTTGTGCGTAAGGTCTC
>URUQ01000028.1 GCA_900551145.1 uncultured Eubacteriales bacterium | reverse complement strand
TGCGAGCGTTGAGTGTTGTCCCCCGCTACGCGGTCGTCGTGGGTTCCCTCAAGCAAAGCGCAGAGGGGGAACGGCGATAGGGAAAACACCTTGAGGAAAGGGGAAATTTGCATTTATAAATAAAAATCAAGAAAACATAATGTTTCTCACGAGGTGAGAATCACACGAGGTTATATACTATGACAAACAAAACACCTGTTGACAACATCATCGAATTGCGCAACGTCTACAAAGAGTACGACGGAAAGCAAGTGGTCAAAAACGCCAGCCTCACCATCAAACGAGGCGAATTTGTTACGCTTTTAGGTCCGTCGGGTTGCGGAAAAACCACGACTTTGCGTATGATTGCGGGCTTTGAAATGCCCACGAGCGGAAAAATCATCTTCAACGGCAAAGATATTACGGATACCCCTCCGCACTTACGCCCTCTCAACACGGTGTTCCAAAAGTATGCCCTTTTCCCTCACCTCAACGTTTTCAATAACATTGCCTTCGGATTGAAACTAAAAGTTATCCCCAACGGCACGAAAGTCAACAAGAAGGGTGAAACGGTGCAACTTTTCAGAAAGTACACCAAGGCGGAAATCAAGGAAAAAGTCAACGACGCACTCAAAATGGTCGACCTCGAAGACTACGGACATAGAAACGTGTCCTCCCTCAGTGGCGGACAACAACAACGCGTCGCAATCGCACGCGCTCTTGTCAACGAACCGGAAGTGTTGCTTCTCGACGAACCGCTCGGTGCACTCGACCTCAAAATGAGAAAGGATATGCAACTCGAACTTATGGATATGCACAAGCGTCTCGGCATTACGTTTATTTACGTAACGCACGACCAAGAAGAAGCACTTACGATGTCAGACAAAATCGTGGTTATGCGCCTTGGTGAAATTCAACAAATCGCGTCCCCCGAAAAGGTGTACGACGAGCCCGCAAACGCTTTCGTTGCAGACTTTATCGGCGAAAGTACCATTCTTTCGGGCGTTATGCTGGAAGACTACAAAGTGGAGTTCTGCGACACGGTATTCGAGTGCGTTGACAAAGGCTTCAAGCGCAACGAGCCTATCGACGTTATCATTCGTCCCGAGGACATCAAAATCAAGAAAGTCGACGACAAAAAGACCATTCTCACGGCGGAAGTGCTTTCATCGGTGTTTAAGGGCGACCACTATCAAATAACGCTCCTTGCCAACGGCAACGAAATCGTGGCGCACGACACCGATACATACGACGTCGGTGAAACCGTAGGCATTTACATCAAGCCGTTCGACCTCCACATAATGCACAAAACTCGCATCATCAACGAGATCGACACCGTTATCACGGGTGAAAACCTCGTGGAAATCTGCGGTGTGGACTTCGAGTGCAAGACAGATCTCGAAACGGGCACTCCCGTCAAGGTCTTCGTTGACTTCGACGACGTGGAAATCCTCGACGACGAGGAAGACGGACAAATCGGAGCAACCGTGCTTTCGTCCATCTATAAAGGCAGTTATTATCAAGCGATACTTTCCACCGACGAGCATTATATCTTCTTTGCCGACACCGACGACGATTGGCTCAAAGGCGACCGCGTAGGCATCAAGATTGCGCCTGAAAAGATTATCATTGAAAAGCGTAGCGAAGAAGAAGTCGTAGAAGAAAAAGTCGTAAAGGACGAAACTTTGACGGCGGAAGAGCAAGCCGCAATCGAAGAAGCGCGCAATCAAGAAGTAGAAAAATTCGACGCGGTTGAGGAAATCATCAGCGAATCCGAAGGGAAAGACGCTCAATCGAGCGACGCCGAAGTCAAGGAGGACGACGCGGAGTGAAAAAAATCGTTCGCAAAAAATTCAGATTGACGAAAAAGGCTTTTAGCGTTCCCTACATCCTTTTCCTCATTCTATTCGTTGTCATTCCGCTCGTGCTTATCTTGGTAAACGCGTTCTTGGACTCCGACAACAATCTTACTTTTGAAAACTTCAAGATGTTCTTCTCCTCGAAGTCGAGTCTTGTAGTGCTTGGCAACTCGCTTCTCGTGGGCATAATAACCACCGCGCTTTGCCTACTGCTCGGATATCCCGTTGCGTACATACTCTCAAAGTATTCCAGCGGGAAAATCCTCGTGTTGCTTTACGTCATACCTATGGGCGTAAATTTCCTTATCCGCACGCTTGCCACCAAAGCGATTTTTATTGCGCTAGGCGTGGAACTGGGTATGGGGACTGTCATCTTCGGTATGGTGTACAACTATCTGCCTTTTATGATACTTCCTCTTCACACGACGCTTTCGGGTATTGACAAGAGCTATATCGAGGCGGCGCAAGACCTCGGCGCGGACAAGGCGACCGTGTTCTTCAAGACGACGCTTCCCCTCTCCCTCAGCGGAATATGCAGCGGTATAACAATGGTGTTTATCCCCACCATCTCCACTTACGCCATATCGCAATTGCTCTCCAACGGCAAGATATTCCTCTTTGGCGACTCCATTCAATTGAGTTTCGAGCAAGGCATGTACGGCGTCGGATCTATAATGAGCATCGTTATGCTTATATTCGTTCTCATATCCAACTTCGTGATGAACAAGTTCAATCGCAACAGCAACGCTGTAAGGAGGTCGTTATGGTAAAAGACAAAATAAGAGGCTTTTTCGAGAAGTTCTATCTTTTGATAATCCTCGCGATTTTGTATGCGCCGATTATCCTCTTGATAATTTACTCTTTCTCCAACAGTTCCAACTTCAACTTCGACAACGGATTCAGTTTCGAGGCGTACGTGTCCATTTTCAAGTCAGACAAATCGCCCGAACTTTGGAGCGCGATTGCCAACACGTTTATCATCGCAAGCATATCTTCCGTGATTGCAACGATTATGGGTACGTTTGCCTCGATAGGTATATTCAACCTCGGCAAGCGTATGCGCAGAATAGTGGAAAACGTCAACCAATTCCCCATCATCAACAGCGAAATCGTTATGGCGGTTTCTATGATGGTGTTCTTCGTGACGTTCGCATTCCCCGAGGGCTATTTGCGCCTCATAATCGCGCACATCGCATTCTGCACACCATACGTCGTTTTGAGCGTTTTGCCAAAGCTCGAATCTATGGACCCCAACATTTACGAAGCGGCTCTCGACCTTGGCGCAAACCCGTTCAAAGCTCTCGTAAAGGTGCTTATCCCAATTATCACACCCGGTATAGTAAGCGGTTTCGTAATGGCGTTTATTATGTCTATGGACGACTTCATCATCACCCAAATCAACAAGGGCGCGGCAACCGGCATCAACACGCTTTCCACTTACATTTATTCGGACGCGCGCGTGCAAGGTCTGGAACCCTTCTGGTATGCGATTTTCTCAATTATATTCGTGATAGTGCTTGCGGCGGTGCTTTCAATCAACCTCGCAAAAATCTCTCGTGAAAAGAAAAAGAATCAGGAGGCGGTACAATGAAACGCATTGCAAAATTCATACTTCTCGTCCTTCTTCTCTCATTAGTATTGCTTCCCACGCTCGTTGCGTGCAACGACGCTTCCGACGGCTCGTCTTCGAGCGGGGATCGTCTCGTCATATACAACTGGGAAGACTATATCGACGCTGAAAGAGACGATGACGGCAACACCCTCCTTGACGAATTTGCAGCCTATTACAAAGAAAAAACGGGACGTAAACTCACTATTACTTACACCACTTTCGACACCAACGAAACCATGATGACCAAAGTTCTCAAAGGTGACGCCAAAGTGGATTTGATATGCCCGAGCGAATACGCAATCGAAAAACTTTTGGTTGCGGGTTGCCTTGTGAGCCATAAGGAAATCAAAAAGGAACTTGAAAGCCAACTTACGCAATACGGCATTTCACTTGATGCAATGAGCAGTTTAAGTGACGATCACGCAAGTTGGGGCAATATCAATCCCGACATTATGAACGTCATCGCAAGCATGTTCGGCTCTATCAAAGCAAAGGACGGCAATACTTACGATATGACCGATTTTATGGTTCCCTATATGTACGGCACACTCGGTATTTTGTACAATACGTCAGTCGTGAGCCTCGAAGAATTGGAAGAGTACGGCTGGGGCGTGCTTTGGAACGTGCAACAAAACGAGCGTCTCGAAAATAAGATACTTATGAAGGACAGTGTGCGCGACACTTACGCGGCGGCAATCTTCTATATGTACGAATACAACCTCCTCCCCGAAAAGTACAAGGACTACACCGTCCAACAACTCATCAACTGCACGGACGACGAAATGGTTGCTGCAGCGGAAAAAGTGCTTACCGCTCAAAGAGAACATATCTCCGGATACGAAGTGGACTTCGGCAAAGACGATATGATCAACGAGATCGTTTATGCGGACTTTGCTTGGAGCGGTGACGCGCTTTGGGCAATCGAGGAAGGCGGTTATGACGAGGAAACTGACACCTATCAACTCGGCTACTACGTCCCCAAGGTCGCAAGCAACATTTGGTACGACGGTTGGTGTATTCCGACGAGCGTCAACAACAAGCTTGCCGCTATGATGTTTATCGACTATATGTGCCGTCCTATGAGTTCCGTGCGCAACTCCGTGGCAATCGGCTATACCTCGGCAGCGGACAAAAACTTGCTTAAAGCGGACCAAGACGTTCTTCAGTACCTCATAGACTGCGAATATCTCGACGATTTTGACGACGAAAGTTACTTCGAGGACGAGGGACGCTATCCGGAAATCAACGAAACGCTCGGCGTTATGCGTGATTTTGCAGACCGCAACGACGTCGTCGTCAATATGTGGCAAAGAGCAAAATCCGGCGCGACCGTCGATGTAAATCTTTGGTATATAATCCTTGCAATCGTTGGCGCGGTGGGACTTTGCGTCGGCACGTACTTTGCGGTTCAAGCCCTTAAACGCAGACCGCGCAAACTAAAACAATAAAGCGAAATAATCACAGAGATAATAGCAAAATCAAGCATAAAATAAGCATAAAACAAGGCTAAATTATGAAATTTATACGCAAACTCTTTGTCAAAGACTATCAAGACACGCAAAACCCGAAAGTGCGCACTCGCTACGGCTTATCCGCGGGCATTTTCGGCATAGTTACCAACGCGATTTTGTTTGCGTTCAAGCTTGCGATAGGTCTTATAGGCAACAGTATCACCATTGTTGCCGACGCAATCAACAACTTGTCGGACGCAGGCAGCAGCGTAGTAACGCTCGTAGGATTCAAGCTATCCGCCGCACCGCCCGACAAAGACCACCCCTTTGGACACGCAAGATACGAATATATCGCTTCTCTGTTCGTGTCGGTGGTGGTGCTTTTTATCGGCATAATGCTCTTTAAGTCCTCTATCGAAAAGTGCATAACGCCCGAGCAAGTCACCGTCAGCGTATACACGTATATAGTGCTGGGCGTGGCAATCGCGATGAAGCTTGTGCAAATGCTCCTCTATCTCGACTTTTCAAAGGCTATCGGAAGCGGTGCGCTCAAAGCCTCCGCGGTTGACAGTCGCAACGACGTATTGACCACCCTTGCGGTTTTGATTTCCACAATCGTCATCGACGTTGCGGGCGACAAAATCAGTCCCAAAGTCAGCGTGGACGGCATCATGGGTATTGCAGTATCGCTGTTTATAATAGTGTCGAGTGTTCTGCTTTTAAAGGACGCCATCTCCCCTATTCTCGGTGAAAAACCGCCCAAAGAACTCGTGGACAAGATAACTGCAAAGATACTCTCCTACGACGGCGTAATCGGCGTACACGACCTCGTGGTGCACAGTTACGGCGCAAGCCACTGCTTCGTCGTCGCTCACGTGGAAGTGCCCGCGAGCGTGGAAATAACCAAGAGCCACGACATCATAGACAACATCGAGCACGACTTTTGGAATGAGATGCACATACGCCTCAATATCCATATGGACCCCGTCGACACCGAAAACGCCGACCTTGCCGTGCTCAAACTGCGTGCGCAAAACGCACTTTCCGCCCTTGACGAAAACTTGTCTTTGCACGATTTCCGCCTCGTAAGCGGGCAAACGCACACCAATATGCTTTTTGACGTCGTTATTCCCTACGATAGCAAAATCACGCTCGACGACGTGCAAAACGCTATGCAAAACGAGTTCGGAAACGACGAGACAAAATATTTCTTTGTCATAGACGTTGACAGAAAGATGTCGTAAAGGTTGCTCTTTTGCGCTTTTGGTGCTATTATACAAAGGCAATAATCCAAAGAGGTAAAATATGATTACAAGTTCACAACGCGCGCGCCTTCGCAGTATGGCGCAACAAATAAATCCAATCTTCCAAATCGGCAAAAACGGCATCAACGACAACCAAATTTTGGATATCTCCACTGCCCTCGATTTGCACGAGCTTATCAAAATATCCGTTCTTCGCAATGCGGAAACGGACGCAAAAACCGTCTTGAACGCCATTTGCGGACTTACGGGTGCAGAACCCGTTACGGCAATCGGCAACAAAGTGGTGATTTACAGACGTTCTCCGCGCGATGATATCGAACATATAGAGATCTGATATGGACTACGAAAAAGCAAGACTTACGCCCGTCAACGAAGTTGAAGACGGCACTCCCTCCACAGAGGCAAAAAAAGCCGCCCGCGAGGAACTCAAACGTCATCGTAGCGAAACTCAACGCTACAAACAAAAATACTTCGAGTATTACGACGACGTAAAAATCAACCACCGCGAAGATTGGTAATAACGCGAAAAACGCTCCAAACGGCATCAAAAAAGCACTCCGAAGAGTGCTTTTCGTTTTTATGAAAAAGAGGATTATTTGTTGGCATACATTCCTTCATCGATTGCAAGCACGCCGTCTGTTGCAAACGCAATGTCACCCGTGACATTGAATAAAACCATCCCCATACTTGCCAGCATCAAAATTCCAAGTATTACCAAGAATTTTTTCATTTTGTCCTCCTTTGTTTTTTGTTATTACTTCACCGTAATGGTGTAAGAAACCTTTGTAGCGTTGTAAGCTCTAATGCCTATATAATAAGTTTCCCCCGCACGCAGATTGTACGTCGTCATTTGATAATTTGAAGAGTTAATCCAACACAATTCTCCCTTATCATTTATCAATCTAAAATTGTAATAGTCTTTACCTTGTGTTTCGACGCCCGTAATTTTTATAACAAACTCACCCGTTTCATTACCTTGTGGCACTACGAATTTTGCATAAAAGAAATTACCGTATTTTAGCGTGTCAAAAATCGTATCGTCGTTGAATTTTATCTCTCTCGTTTGCTCATTTACTTGCAAGCTACCGGTGCCCACCGTATCGTTGTTGTATTCGGTGACAACGTAATATTCTGCACCACTCGTTAAAAACAAATCTATTTCGTCCGTTGCGTTATATCCGTCAAGCAAACGCGTTCTGAGCAATATACCTGCGCTGTTCAAATTATAAATATCTATAATGTTTTCATTTTCGCTACACTTAAACGTATACATTTTAGTTTCGGATACGACAATGCGTACGATGTGCAATGTATTTTTAACGGCATAATACCCACTTTCCCCAGTATCGTTTGCAACGACGTCAAACGTGAACGATAGATTTTTCGTTTGGTCGGACACGTTGGTTATTTTCATCGTTTGCCCCGTTTTCCATACGTCTACGACAAAGCCGTCGGCCGTTGCCGTTGCTTTTTGTTCGTCCATATACACTTCAAAAGCAGTGGTATCGATTGCGACGATATATTTTCCGTTATAATCGTTTTTCACTGCAAACTTTGCGGTCTCCCCAGCGTCCATATCGTAATTTACAGTGTCTCTAAACTTCAAATTCTCATAATATTCAGGCTTTGGCGTATCGGAATCACCTTTGCATTGGTCACAACCGCACACTCCGTCGTGGCAATTGGGACAATTGCAAGCAACGGGCGTACCTCCACCGTCTTTGTCCGGGGCGTCACAAGCACACAATACGAGTGCCGTGCACAGCAATACGATCATTGCGATGATTGCCAGTTTCTTTTTCATAATAGATCCTCCGTTTGGATGCCTCCTTATATAGACATCTCGTTTCGTTCTCGGCACAAATTGCTTTGCGCCTAATATCATAATATCATATACGCACAACTTTTTCCACACCAATTTTACAATATAATGCACCGTTACGGAATGGCTTATATTGTCGGATATTGTCTTGTGTTGTCGAATTTTGTCGAATAATAAAGAATTATACTTGAAAAGATAAAAAAATCGCGCAAAACTTCATTTTGTTTTGCGCGATAATTAAATAATTAGGTATGATATAATCAAATGTCCATTTGGATAATCGTTTTGTCGCCTTCGAGGGTTTTGACGGTGATGCTATGCTCGTCGAGAATTGCATACGAGCGTTCAACGCCTTCGGGGGAAAGTCCGAGTGCGCCGACGCAGACGTAGATAATGCCGTCCTTTTCTTCAATCATTGCTCTATGGAAGTGTCCGTAAAACACGATATCGCCCTTTTTTGCGTCCTTGGGCGGAAGATCGGGATTGCATTTGTGTCCGTGCGTGAAGTACACCGTGCGACCTTGCCAGTCCATCGTAAAGTCGGAATTTATGGGAAATTCGCTTATCATTTGATCGACTTCGCTGTCGCAATTGCCTTTGATGACGGTTATATAGTCCTTTGCGCCGTTGAGCATTTGGGCAACTTTCATCGGCGCATAGCCTTCGGGGAAAGGATTGCGAGGACCGTGGTTGTAGATATCACCCAATAGTACGACCTTGGTAGTATCGTCCTCTTTGCGTGCCTTTTGCACTATATCCAAAAATCTTGCTACGTTCGCGGACGAGCCGTGAATATCCGAGCCTATAAACAAGCGCATGATGTTTGCCTCCTCGATTTGTTCAAAGTATAGCACAACGGCGCAAAATAGTCAAAATGTTGCCGTGAATTTTGCACATTTGCTATTGTCGAGGCAGATATGTTGTGTTATAATGATTTATATCTATTTGGAGGAAAATATGAAAACTGTTAGACTTCGTACACCGTTTGAAGTTGGCGCAACGCCTCTTTCGGAGTATCCGCGTCCGCAATTTGCGAGAAATAGTTACGTGACGCTCAACGGAGAGTGGGATTACGCAATACTTCGCAAGAGCGAAAAATTCGACGGAAAGTATCAAGGCAAGATCCTCGTTCCTTTCTCACCGGAAAGTTTGCTTTCTGGGCTTCCCGAGGGTACGCGCGTAACGCCCGACGACGTGCTTTATTATCATCGCACTTTCGTGCTCGATCCGTCCTTTGTGAAGGCGCACACAGTCATTCACTTCGACGCGGTGGATATGATTTGCGAAGTCAAGCTCAACGGCGCATCCGTGGGCGAGCATATCGGCGGTTACGTTCCGTTTGAATTTGACGTGTCTTCACTCGTAAAAGCGGGTGAAAACGTCATCGAACTCGTCGTTACCGACCCTTGCGACACCAAATATCATACTCACGCCAAACAATCTTCCAAACCGGGCGGAATTTGGTACACCCCGCAATCCGGCATTTGGCAAAGCGTATGGCTTGAAAGTATGGACGACGTATATCTCAAAGACGTGACAATCGTCCCCGATATCGACAACGACACCATCAACTTCAAGTTCGTCAAATCCGCAAACGTGCCAGTCGACGTCATTATTATGGACGGCGCAGACGCGATTTACAGCGGTCGCTTTGACGGTGACACGGCTCAAATCAAGCTCGAAAATTACGAACTTTGGTCTCCCGAAAATCCCAAACTTTACGACGTAGCGTTCAAAGTGGGCAACGATATCGTCAAATCCTACTTCGGTATGCGCAAATTCAGTTGGGTTACGGACTCCAAGGGCTTCAAGCGTATGGGTCTCAACAACAAACCATACTTCCATACGGGCTTGCTTGACCAAGGTTATTGGTCGGACGGTATGCTTACGCCTCCCTCCAACGCCGCGCTCGAATGGGACGTCAAAATGGTCAAGTCTATGGGCTTCAATATGCTCCGTAAGCATATCAAAATCGAGCCTCTTCGCTGGTACTATCACTGCGACAAGGAAGGTATCCTCGTCTGGCAAGATATGGTGAGCGGCGGAAGCAAATACAATCTCTTCTACATAGGCTTGCTTGCAACCGTGTTCGAGTACCACATCAAAGATGACAGCGAGTCCGGTTATAGGAAACTTGCTCGCGCCGACAAAGAAGGCAGAGACGAGTTTGAAAGAGAACTCCGCGTCACTATGAACCACCTCAAAAACGTCGTCTCTTTGGCAGTATGGGTGCCTTTCAACGAAGGTTGGGGACAATTCGATTCTGTGCGTATCACCAAAGAGATGAAGGCAATCGACCCCACCCGTCTCATCGACAGCGTTAGCGGTTGGAACGATCAAGGCAAAGGCACGTCCGACACCAAGAGCTTGCACATCTACTTCAAGCCCATCTTCGTACCGAAGAATGACGATCGTTGCTATATCCTCAGTGAATTCGGCGGATACGCCATCAAGACGGAAGGACATATGTACAGTCCCAACAATCAATTCGGATATCGCATCTACAAGAAACCCGAAGCGATTGCGGCGGCGATCAAGAAGTTGTACGAAACAAAGATAGTACCCAAAATTGACAAAGGCTTGTCCGCTTGCATCTATACGGAAGTGAGCGACGTCGAGCAAGAGATGAACGGTCTCGTCACCTACGACAGAAAGGTCATCAAAGTACCCGTAGATATGATGCGCGACATCAACGCACAACTCGTTATCAAAGACTAATACCACCAAAACGTCGCTTTACACTTGCAAAATGCAAGTGTAAAGTGCCGATTATGCACAAAAGGCACGAAATATATGAGCATTGCTGACAAAATTTTTATCGATACTTGCAGACAAATTCTTGACGAAGGCATAAGCGACGAAGGACTTGAAGTCCGCCCAAAATGGCTTGACGGCACTCCCGCGCACACTATAAAAAAGTTTTGCATCGTCAATAGATACGACCTTTCAAAAGAGTTTCCTATAATCACGCTTCGTCGCACCGCTTTCAAATCCGCAATCGACGAAATCTTGTGGATTTGGCAAAAAAAGAGCAACAACGTGCATGACCTCAACTCCCATATTTGGGACAGTTGGGCGGACGAAACGGGGTCTATAGGCAAGGCGTACGGCTATCAACTCGGCATCAAGAGCGTGTATCCCGAGGGCGAATTCGACCAAGTGGACAGAGTGCTTTACGACCTCAAACACAATCCTCAATCGAGACGTATCCTCACCAATATCTACAATTTCCAAGACTTGCACGAGATGCACCTCTACCCTTGCGCGTATTCGATGACTTTCAACGTCACGGGGAACAAGCTCAACGGCATACTCAACCAACGCAGTCAAGACACCCTCACCGCAAACAACTGGAATGTCGTGCAATACGCGGTTCTTTTGCATATGTTTGCGCAAGTAAGCGGACTTGAAGTCGGAGAGTTCGTACACGTCATTAGCGACGCTCATATCTATGACCGTCACGTACCTATCGTCGAGGAGGTTTTGCAAAATCCGCAATATCCCGCTCCGACCTTCAAAATGAACAAGGACGTCAAAAACTTCTACGACTTCACCGTGGACGATTTTGAACTTGAAAACTATCAATACACCAAACTCGACAAGAAAATCGAAGTGGCAATTTAAGGCACGATATGAAAACTATATTTGCAGTCGATAACAAATGGGGATTGGGCAAAAAGAACGATTTGCTCTTCAATCTCAAAGCGGATATGCGCCATTTCGTCGAGCATACGCGCGGTAAAGTGGTCGTAATGGGCAGCAATACCCTTTTGTCTTTTCCGAACGGTATGCCCCTCAAAAACCGCGTAAATATCGTTCTCAACCCAAACGGAGAACAATCCGATGCCGACACCAAAGGCTATGTCCTCGTAAAGTCCGTTGACGAGTTGTTTGCCGAAATCAAAAAATACGACCAAGACGACGTTTACGTAATCGGCGGAGCAATGATGTATCGCACTCTGCTTCCCTATTGCGACACGGCGTACGTAACCAAAGTCGACGCCGACGGCGGCGCGGAAGTATTCCACCAAAACCTCGACGAACTAGAAAACTGGAAGCTCGTCGAAAAAGGTGAGCCCATTGACGACAACGGCTATACGATTCGTTTTTGCACATACAAAAACGACGACGTAAAAACCTATTGACAATCAAAAAATCGAAGAGGCACTCAAAAGCTGTCTCTTATAC
>URUQ01000027.1 GCA_900551145.1 uncultured Eubacteriales bacterium | reverse complement strand
ATCTACACCGTCTAATTCGTCGGCAGCGTCAGATGTGTATAAGAGACAGCCATAGGATATACTATCTTGCTCAAATTACCTCTGTTTATTTCATCAATGATATGCAGTGCTTAGGCATAAAAAAATCAGTCACTCCACGAAAGAAGTGACTGACGGCTGGCCTGCCTGATTGGAGTCGAACCAACGGCGTTCCGCTTAGGAGGCGGACCCTCTATCCTACTGAGGTACAGGCAGATGTGTCAAAATTATAGCACGATTCAAAAGTTATTGCAAAAGATTTTTGATACCGAAATAATACCCAAAACAATACCTGATATTATTTGATAATGTAGTAATCACAATATATAGTGGTCTTATAGCAGTCATCTCGCTATATATTGTGGCTTTTCCCGAGTTAAAAACACCCTTAGGAGGCGAACGCTCTATCCTGCTGAGCTACGGAAACGTTTTGCGTTGTTATAATAACACAATGATTGCCAAAAATCAATTTTTGAACGCCATTTGGTTGGTTTTGCAAAAATGAATGAGATTTTGGCACTCGCTACGCTCGTGATATGGGGGGGGGAGGCAAAGTTTCGTGGTACATACGCCTTCGGCTAGTTCCAATTCAAGAAACTCGGAAGTTTTGGTACTTCGCCTTCGGCTCGTTCCACTACACAAACTTCGGCACGCAAAGCGTGCTCGTTTTTATATCCGTTTCAACGTTTGCGCAAGCGCAAGTTGAACAAACGATGGTATTTCGCTGACACTCATACCAATTCAAGAAACTCGGCAGAGGTACTTTGCCTTGTAGTTTCGTGGTACTCGCCTAACGGCTCGTTCCACGGCACAAACTTTGGCACGCAAAGCGTGCTTGTTTTTATATCCGTTTCAACGTTTGCGCAAGCGCAAGTTGAACGGATATAAAAAACTGAGTGCACACTATGTATGCACTCAGCGAAGTTTGTGGTCGGAGTAACGGGACTTGAACCCATGGCCTCTTGACCCCCAGTCAAGCGCGCTACCAAACTGCGCTATACCCCGATTAGATTTATTAAGTTTGTATCATTATTGTCTTTGTTCGATGCCGTGATTTGCACGCTTCTCTCAAACAGCATAGGTATTGTAACTCAAAAAAACGGTTTTGACAAGTTACTTTCGCAAATATTGAAAAAAATATTGACGATTGCGTTTTTGTTTGCTCAAAACGTACAAAAAATAAAAAAGCCCCGACGTGTCGTCGGGGCAGTTTATATTGGCAAATCAGTTTTCTTTTTGTGCGAGGTCGTCGATTTTTTCGACGAAAGAACAAAGCACGCCGAAAGTCTTTGCAAGACAGTTCTCGTTTACGTCCTCTGCAACGTCGAGGCGAGTGTGATAATAGCGGGGAAGATTGAAGTTCATTGCGGTTACGCACACGCTGTTAAAGCCGCCTTGAGTGAATGCCGCCGCATCGGTTGCTCCGAGAGCTACGCTGCCTTTTTTGCACTTTGCGTTTTGTTGTCTTTTAAGGGCGTGAGTTTCATAATATCTCTCCTTATTCGGATATATCGATTGTAAATAAACTATTTATACAAGTCAATACGCGTACACGAAAAACGCCTATTTTTTAAGTGCGTTTGCCATATCGTTATATGCTTTTGATATACCTTCTATAATGTCGGGGTGCGAGAACGTGCGGTGATATACGATTGCGGTCTCGCGTATCATGCTCAAGTTTTCTATCGGGAGCGCGACGAGCGAGCCTTTGTTGATTTCCTTGTAACAAGCACTCTTTGAAAGTATAGACACGCCAATGTCCTTTTTGACGAGATTGCGGATAGTTGCGATACTGTCAACCTCTATCGTTACGTCAAAGTTGTCAAGTGATTCGCCTATCGAATAGAGCGCACTTTCAAACTTCTCTCTGGTGGACGAAGAGGGTAGGCGCAAGATGAGATGTTGTTTTTTGAGCTCCGATAGGGTTATTGCCGTTTTTTTGGCAAGCGGGTTGTTCGGAGACGTCATACAAAGCAACATATCAGTGTCAATGACCATAAAGTTGAAGGACGGATTGGTGGGTTTTTCTTCGATAATTGCAATATCGATTTCAAAATTTTCCAACATATCATAAAGATTTTTTATGTTATCAGTTATAAGTGTTATATTGAGGTTATCGTTGCCGAGAGCCATTTTTGACAACGCTTCCACCATAAATCCACTCTCTTGCGTATGTGTGATACCTATGCGGATTTTGTTGATATTGTACTTGGCGTTCTTGATTTTCTCTTGCATTTTCTCTGCAAGGGCTTTCATGCGTTTTGCGTACAAAAGCGCGATTTCTCCCTCTGACGAGAGGACAAGTTCGCCTTTTTTGCGCAAAAAGAGCGTCGTGTTCAACTCTTCTTCCAATCTCTTGATATGTTGGCTCACGGCGGGTTGGGTGAGAGAGAGTATCTCTCCCGCCTTGGTGAAATTCTTGGTTTCGCACACGGTGATAAGCGTGTCGAGTCTATCGTCAAGCAGTGACATATTTACCTCGATTATTACGGATTGTTATTAATATATAAATATCCATAATTTGACTTTATGATAACAAAATCATAACATAGCATTAAGAACTTGGCAAGACAAATCCGAAAAAATAAACGGAAAAGTCGAGGTGAAAAAATGTTGTTGCAAAATTTTTCAAGCGTATCGCAAGTCATAATATCCGTCGCGGTTATGCTCATCGCGGGATACGTTATGTCGCGCTTGACCAAAAAACTTAAACTCCCCAACGTCACGGGGTATATTATTGCGGGCATATTAATAGGTCCGTATTGCATCAATATTATTCCCGCCAAAGTCGTGGAAGGAATGAGTTTCCTTGCGGATATCGCGCTTGCGTTTATTGCGTTCAGTACGGGTGAGTTCTTCAAGATGTCCACACTTAAAAAGAACGGCGGTAAAAACATCGTTATAACCGTATTCGAGGCGTTGCTTGCTTCCATAGTCGTGTTCTTGGTGATGTATTTTGCGCTCGGATTGAGTCTTCCGTTTTCAATCGTGCTCGGCGCGCTCGCGGCGGCAACCGCGCCCGCTTCCACAATGATGACCATACGCCAGACCAATTCCAAGGGCGATTTCGTAGACACGCTTTTGCAAGTGGTCGCACTCGACGACGTGGTGGGACTCGTTGCGTTCTCTGTGGCTATCGCGGTTGCGACGGCATCGCTTGCGGGCACGGTTACGGCGGGCAACGTGCTGTTGCCTATCGTGTACAATATCGTGGCGTTCGTCGTTGGCGGATTGCTTGGATTTTTGCTCAAACTGCTCATATCCAAACGCTCGACGGACAACCGTCTTATCATTGCCGTTGCGACGATATTCGGCTTTTGCGGAATATGCTCGTTTATGGACGTGTCACCGCTTCTCGGTTGTATGGCTATGGGTACGGTGTATATGAATACGTCAAACGATGACAAACTTTTCAAACAACTCAACTATTTCTCACCGCCGATTTTGCTTCTGTTCTTCGTCCGCTCGGGCGTAAACTTCAAGCTCGACGCGCTCGTAAGCACGGGCGAAGCGGTGGGCGGAGTGTCCTTGATTGTGATAGGCGTCGTGTATTTCTTTGTGAGAATACTCGGCAAGTACGGCGGGTCTTTCCTCGGCTGTCTTGTCACCAAAAAAGACAAGAAAGTGCGCAATTATCTCGGGCTTGCGCTCATACCGCAAGCGGGCGTCGCGATAGGTCTTGCAACGCTTGCTTCGAGGACGATAGGAGGAGATACGGGCAGTGCGCTCGAAACCATAATACTTGCGTCGAGTGTGCTATACGAACTTATAGGTCCTGCGTGTGCGAAACTTGCGCTGTATCTAAGCAAATCCTATTCCAACGATATAAACGCCGTCGTGCCGGACGAGCAAGTGGAAGAGGTGGCGCAAAAGAACGACGTCGAGGTGCTTATAGACAAAATCAACCATATTAGACAGGCTTTGCCTCCGCCCGAACCCGTCCAAGAGGACGAAAAGGCGTTTGACGAGGCCGCAGAAGAATATTACTTGCTCAATTCGAGACAGCGCGTAAAGAGATAGGAGGTGCAAAATGAATTATATCGATCCGCTTGCTAAGGTTATGGGAGAATGGGCTTATACCGTTACGGTATATTCCATATTGCTGAGGGTGTTGGTGCCCGTGTTGTTTGCGTTCTACGTGGGGTGCGAAAGATCAACCAAAGGGCACACCGCAGGGTTAAAAACTTTTATTTTGCTCTCGTTGTCGTCAACGGCGTGTATGCTTATCGACGCAAGCTTCGGACTAAAAGTTCCGATTTGTTCCGTGGGAGCGATAATCGGCACGGCTATGCTCGGCGGCAACTCCATACTCTTTGGCGCAAAGAACCAAATTAAAGGACTTACGACATCGACGTGGCTTTGGTCGTGCAGTATCTTTGGGCTTATCGTGGGCGCGGGTCTTTATACTATTGCACTTGTATTGCTTGTGGTGTATGTGGTGATTTTACAAGCCTTTCCGACTCTGGAAAAGTATTTGAAACAACGCTCCAATCACTTTGAGATACACCTCGAATTGTTGTCCAAAAACGACTTGCAAACGTTTATGTCAACCCTTCGTCAACTGGGTATGCGCATAGACGACGTGGAGCTCAACGCTGCTTTTATCAACTCGGGGTTAAGCGTGTATTCCTTGCGACTTTCCATTGAGAGCAAAGAACTCAAAAAGTACAAAACGCACGATGAGATTATCGAAGCGTTGAGAAGCATCGAATATATCCACTATATCGAAGAAATAAAATGATTTGATTTTGGGAGGTCGGGAGGGAGACGGTGACGGCTTGCATCGGCAAGCCGTTGCCAAACAGGAATTTCGTATCTTAAAGCCAAATCACAATATAAAAAATAAAATTCTCGCACGAAGCGGGAGTTTAAGTGTACAATTTTGTATTATAAACCGCTTATTGTTGCAAAACGACGCGTTTTATATTCGCGTCGTTTTTTCTTTTATTGTGCTGTCAAACGCTCAATCATGGAGTTGCCACGATATAGTTCTCGCTCGGTTGCGTGGTTTTGGGAATGGCGTTTTTATTGATTAGGGCTTGCGCAATTTGCCGTCAAGACCTTTTATAAGGAAGCACTTTCCGACGAGAGAGTCGAGGCTTGCACAACCGTAAACTCGACTGTCGGCAGAGTGGTTGCGGTTGTCGCCCATGCAAAACATTTGTCCGTCGGGGACTATCAAATCTATCTCGTCGACCATAACGGAATCGCTGTTTATATATGGCTCGTCAAGCAACTCATCGTTGATATAAACTTTGCCGTCGGTTATTTGGATATGGTCTCCGCCCAAGGCGATTACGCGCTTGACCAGCGAAGCATATTTTCCCGTGTTGTCGTCCACTATCCAATCGGGCGTAAAGACCACGATATCACCGCGTTTTACTGTCGCTTTTTTGTTGAGGTAAAGGACTTCGCCGTTGGTGCGTTCCTCGTCGCTGTTGCCTTCGATAATCGCGCCGTTTCCGCCGTCGAGGGTGGGATACATCGATATGCCGTCAACTATAAAGGAGGAAAAAACGTACTTTTTGAGAAGTAGCGCACTCGTCACCGCAATCGCAACGACCAAAAGCACGCATATCACGGATACGATTATGCGTTTGGGGTTGTTGCGCTCGGGCTGAATTTCCGGAATTTCCGTTTGGAATGAGTCTTGCATATCAAAGTATATTTTATCTTTTGTGAATTATTTTCAAATCCACAAAAAATTGTTGAGTATCGCTCCGTCCACCGACATGATCTCTATGACTTTTGCGTTGCCGAAAGCAGAAAGCGTTTTGCCTTCTTCGCTCTTGAAGTCGGAACACTCGAAGAGCAGTTTTTGCCAAAACTCTCCGCCCGTGAGGTTGGTGTGAGCGGTGTAGCGTTTTAGATCCGGATAGGACAAAACGGACACTTCCAGAGTACGCGCGGTAGCGGAGTACGCGTCGATATGTAACGACGCAGAGCGCGGAAGAGTTTTCATCTCGTGTATGCTGCGGCAAAGAGACAAAACACCAAGGTCGAGAGAAATGCCCTTTATGCCGAAAGGTCCTTCTTTGACCTTGAGAGAGTTTTCGTCAAGCAACGCCGAGTCCGATTTTGCGGAAAACGCGCCTATACCCATACTTCCGTCGTAAATTATGCTGGATTTGCGTATAGCGGAGTCCGTTGCCGTAACGTCGTGTTTTGCGGGAATAACGTCTATGACCTTGGTGGAAATTATATCTCCGTCGTCGTAGTCGAAAGTTGCGTATGCCACGATAAGCTCGTTTTTGTCGTAGACCGGGACGTCGCAAACGTATTCGTGCTCGCCGACTTTTTGCTTGATGTCGAGAGTCGTCCAATAGCGTTCCTTGGATATAGGCTCACCGTAACTTATGTACAATCTGCGTGATTTTGCGCCCCTTGCCGAATTGACTCGAACGTATAATCTGCCGTCCGTGGTGTCGAATTTCATGGTGGGCATAACTTGCGCCTCGCCGTCTGACGCAAGATATTTGCGTAGCCAGCAAATGCACGCGTTGCCTACGGATTTGGTAAACTGTTGCCCGCACGAGTCGGATATAATCAGTTGTTTGGTCTTGCATTTGACGAGATCAAGCATATCGCCTATTCTGTCCACGTCGCAGGCAATTGAGTCTCTTGTCGCAATCGCAAGAGTGGGGCAGTTGACAAACTTTGCGTACGTTTCCGCTCCTACACCCGTGGAATAGGCTAGTTGCTCGTCTCCGTCGGGGATATCTTTGCCCAAGAATTTGGGATTGTCCGTTGCCCAGCGGTAACCTCCGCCGTTTGCCGCAACCAGAGCGCGCACTCTGTTGTCCGTGCCTGACACTTGCCAAGAAAGTTGTGCTCCGATGCCGAAACCTATTACGCCGATGCGGTCGGTCGCAACGAGGCTTTGCTCTTCCAAAAGTGATATCGCGCGTCTTGCCACTTTGCTCCATACGAACCAAGGCGTGTTGCGCGCACCTCCGAGTATATCGTCAAGATGTTGCTTGCAAGAAGGAAAAGAAGCAAAGCTCAAATCCGAGGGATAAGAGGTGTGCGTGTCTACTAATGTCCCGCAATAATCGAGCACGCAGGTGACGTAGCCTTCTTCCACGAGATAGCGTATCGCTTCTCGCGAATATGGGTTGTCAAAAGAAGGCAAAACCAAAAGAGCGGGGCGTTTGTCTTGCCAACGTCCGTCGTAAAAAATCTTGCAAAAGACGCGTACGCGACCTTCTTTGGTTGTGTCCGCAGTGAATATCTGTTGCGAGCAAACGATGTTATCTTGCGTTTGTGCCGAGATTATTGACGCTTCCAAAGGCGCTTTGTGAGCGTCGAACCCCTCCCACACTTCCGTGGGCGTCAAAAATTTGATTTCCATACGCAACATTATACCTCAAAAGCAGTGCAATGTAAAGAAGTAAAATATGCGCGCACGCAAAGCGTTTGGGAGCGACGCTTTTAGCGTCGGGTACGTAACAAAGCACGTCCGTTTTGCCGTCCAGTTGCTCGGCATAGGCGCGCCTCATTTTTTCCATGGTTGCGTCGTCGGGAAGTGTATAGTCCATAAAAGCCTCCGCTTTACTATATGAAGAAAAGGCGAAACGTCGTGAATCAACCCGTTTCCCGTACGTTTATTTTGACGATAGGAGTGAAGGTTATAGTTGATAGACAATCTTTTTCTAGCGTGCGTCCCACCGATTGATATGCTTTTGCTTGTAGATTCAAAAAGTCGATATTTTCCTTTTTGGAAAACTCGTAAAGATATTCGAATTTGGCTTTTATCTCGTTCGCAAGTTTTTGTGCATACAGTTTTACTATATCGTCCGCGCTCGATAAAACTTCGTTCGTGTTTACGTTTTGTACGTCGCTCAAATCTACGGATAGAGCGATTTCCGCTTTCACGTTACGCCCGTTTGCTCTGAGTTTGACGTCTTTTTTTAGGACTTTGAATTCCATCGAACCGCCATTTTCGTCGGTGTAGTTGAAAGTGCCCGTTACGCCGTGTCCGAGGAAGAGCGCAAGCACTTCTGCATATTCCTTGTCAATCACCGCAAATTTGTCGTGATTGAACACGAGTGCGTCGCCTATCAAAAGCTCGTAAGTGTCCTTGTCGTCCCCTTGTTGGCTTATGGGCGGGCTTTGCGCTTTTTGCACCTTAATATAAGGCACTGCGTTTGCTTCGCTACGAGATAACGAGCGCGCGAGAAAGTCCTTTGACGTGGTGCGTATCATACCGTCCGAACCTTCTTCGTTGATGAGTGCCTGTTGCAAAAAGAAGGGCGCACTGAGCGTCGTTCCCATGCGCAAAGAAAGCAATTTTTCGGGGGAGTCGGGACAAGAAACGATTATGGTTTGTTCGGGTAAAGCGTACATTCCCGTGAGCGGATATATGAGTTGTAAATGGTCAAGTGTAAGAGCTGATTGTGACATAACAACCACATTACAGTGTGCAAGCGATATGATTAAACCCATTTTGCGTGCAATTCCGTCCATTGCGCCCGCTATTGTATTGCCCGATGAAGAGTAGGTGTTGAAGGTGGTTTCGGACGTATCTCCGCTGGACGAGCCGACGAGAACGCATTGCGCGCTTACGGTGAAAAGAGAGGTATCTTCTTTATAGTCTATGCCTATACCGAGCACCACCGCCGACTTGGTAAGAGAGGGTGTTTCCACCGTGCGACCGAACACTATAAGTATGAGCGCGATAAGCGCAAAGACGAACCATTTTGTGCGAGCAAGATAGGAAGGAACGGCTTGCTTTTTCATCTTTCACCTCCCGTCGGGCTATCCGTTGCAAGCGTTTTGCAAGTGCCTTTTTCACTGCATAATATGCCGTCGAATTCACTGCTCGGAAGCGATGGTTTTTTGACTTTTTTAGGCATATATTCACTGTCCGCACAGTGGTATATTCCGCGCATTTTTCGCTTTTGAACAAGAGCGAAAATCAAAAATAAAAGCGGTATGGCAACCGATGTTATCGATAAGGCGTAGCCGAAAGTGCCCACGGCAAAGTCCGTCACCGTTTGGGTGGACGATACAAATATCGTAGTGCAAAGTATCGCTACGGGGCATGCGATTTTGGACGGTACTGCCGAGCCGAACGCACGACGGAAAGCGTTGTTTGCACCGTCGTACAAAAAGGATATAGAAAAAACGGACATTGCAAGGATTACGAAGAGGTTGGTCCACTCCATTCTGCCTATTTCAAGGGATAGTTGGTTGAAACTCGCAATGTGGATAAGAAGGTCGGACACCATTTTGAGTGCGTCGCCGTAGATAGCCACTCCGAACATAACGATAATATTTGCAAGCCCAACCGTTATTGAAATGCTCGACGTTACATAGGGAAATTTTTTATTTCGTATACGTACGAACGCAAATGGCAACAAATCTCCGAGCCACAGACCATAGTGTGGAAGTTTTGAAAAGAATTCCACGGGACTTACCGAGAATATCGGAAGATTGCGACCTATATCGAACTCCGTATCCAAAAACGCAAGATTGAGGATTATTACCGCCAAAAACAGAGGTGCAAACAATTCGCAAGAGCGTGCGATAGAGCGAGTGCCTTTTGCGCCGAGGTAGATTATAGGTGCTATGAGAAGAACATATATGAAGAATGGTTGCGCACCGGTAAACAATTCGTGGGTGAGGTAAGAGGAGCAGTAGCAAAAATAAAACGTGCATTTTATGCTCAAAAGCACGAATGCACCAAGACACGCCGCTTTGTACCAAAGCGAATTTGTAGCAATCAAAAAGGCGTCTGCGCTCATACGCGAAAACGCAAATATCATAACGGCGCAAATAATTTCCAAGACGGAAAACGATATAAACACCCAAAGCGTAGACGAGCCGTAATAGGACGATATCATACTCGGGGCGGCGGATAGTTTGAACGCTATTCCCACCATAAGAATAATTGACGCCACTTGACTGTTGTATAGTGTGCCTATCGGGAGATTTTTTCTCAATCCGTGTTTTATAGTGAAGTTTTGCACAATTAAAGTCCTTTTTATGATTTACGTATACGACGACGGTTTGTCGTCGGGATAGAGTAGGGGCGCAGTTCCATTGACGAAGCATCCGCTTTCAATATGCCGTCTTGGAGGTCGGGGATTATACGCGGAGCGTACGGAGCAAGGTAGGGAGTGCCAAAGTTGTCGAGGCTTGCAAGGTATGCGATTATGATTATGGAAAGCACTATCATGCCCACGAACCCGGTGACCGCACTTACGCACAAAAACAAAAACCTCATTATAGACATGGGCCCGACTTGGTCGGGTACGCAGAATATGCCTATTGCCGATAGAGCGACTACGAGAACGCTGGGTGACGAAATAAGGCCTGCTTTCACCGCCGTGTCCCCGAGCACGATTGCGCCCACGACGGAGAGGGATATGCCGAAGTACCTCGGCATACGTATGGACGCTTGGTTGAGTATCTCGAAAAGCATCATAACGAGAAGCATTTCTATCGCGGGAGGGAAGGGTATATTGGTCGTTGCCGCCATAAGCGTCATAAGGAATTTTACGGGTAGCAACTGAAAGTGGTAGGTTTGCAGAGCCACATACGCTCCCGGCAATAGCACCGTCAAAAGCGCACCGAGCATACGGAACATTCTTATCATAGACGCGCGCCAGTCCCCCGAGTAGTAGTCGTAGCCGTCTTGAACATCTTCGAATACGAGATAGGGGAGCGTTAAGACGATGGGTGAGCCGTCCACGATTATCGCAATGCGCCCTTCGAGAAGTTTTGCGCTTACGACATCGGGTTTTTCCGTCGAGCCCGCTTGCAAAAAGAAGGAGTTTTTGCGAGTCTGGATAAATGAGAGCACATATGCACTGTCAACCACGCCGTCAACGTCTATGCGCTCGATTTTGTGAGACAATTGCTCGACGATAGCGTCGTCGGCAATTCCTCTTATATACATAAGTGCAACCGTCGTTGAAGAATATCGTCCCACTTGGAAAGTTTTTGCCACGAGGTCGGGGGATTTTATGCGACGACGTATGAGGGACATGTTGGTCTTGATTTCTTCTATAAATCCCTCGCGAGGTCCTTTCATAACGCTGGACGTAGGCGGTTCGCCTATTGCGCGTGCGCTGGGTTTTCGCAGAGAAAAGATATAAGCGTCGCTCTCGCCGTCTATATAAAAGGCGATGTCGCAACAAGCGATTTTCTCGGGCGTCTCGTTTACAGGCACGACGTCTATCTCGTCGGCATAAGCAACCTTGTTTTGCAAGTCTTTAAGATAGGGTGCGTCAAAGTGCTCTGCGTTTTTGAGAGGGCGCACTATGTCTTGCTCAAAGAGAATTTTGTCTATATTGCCGTCGAGATAAGCAAACATACATTCCCTTTGTCCGACGAAAAGACGACGGCATTTGAAGTCGTCGCTATGCGAGAAAGTCGATTTGAGAAGTTGTTCGAGTTCCGATATTTTCACAAACACATTTTTGCCAAAACGGCGTCTTTATACGCATAAAAACGAATATAAAGTTTGCATTCGTGCAAAATCGACAGGAATAGAAGATGTTTTTGTGCTTTGCGTACGGACATACAAGCGACGAAAAGGCGGCGGAAAAAATAAAACACATACAAATAAAATGCATATAAATAAGGTTAAACAAAGATAGATATTGACATCGCATATTTATATTGTTAAACTATTCGTATACTATCATAGAGGAAGAATTTATGGACGAAAACGTCGTACAAACGGTTGGGTTGCAAGAAGCAAGCGAGGAGCAAAAACCGAGCGGAATACTTGCCGATTACAGCGTCAAATACGCCGAAAAGCAAGCCAAAAAAGAGAAGCGTCAAGGCGTAATGCAGTTTATCAAATACGCACTTTGCGCAGCAAGCGCAGGTATCATTCAACTTGTGGTGTTCACGATATTGCACAACGTTATTCCCGATGACGGAAAGAAAATCAACTTTATTCAGCCGACGGAAATCAACACTTTCGTTGCAACTACGGTAGCTCTTTGTGCTTCTATACTCTGGAACTTCACGCTTAACCGTAAGTTTACTTTTAAGGACGCAAGCAACGTTCCCAAGGCAATGATTCTGGCGTTCTTATTCTACGTGCCGTTCTATCCATTCCAAACGTGGTACGTTTGCACGATAGAGCCGTTGCTTTCTGCAAAGATAAACCCAACGCTTGCGGGCATCATCGCGGAGGGTTCTGTAATGGCCATCAACTTCGCGCTCGAGTTTATGTGGCAAAAATTCGTAGTGTTTAGAAAGCCCAAAGCGAAAAAGACGGAAGAAACGGCCAAAAACGAAGATGTCCGATCGGCGGACGAGCAAAGCGATACAAACGAGCAATAATTGACGAAACGATCGATAAAGGACGGCGAAAACGCCGTTCTTTTCATATAAAAAATTATTTTGAATTTTGACGATAGCGGTGTTTATGATAAAGAACAAAAAATACTAATATCGGGATTGAAAAATTAATAATTAATAATTAATAATTAATAATTGTGGGTGGGACACCCACACCC
>URUQ01000026.1 GCA_900551145.1 uncultured Eubacteriales bacterium | reverse complement strand
TCACTGCACGAAGTGCAATATCACTGCTCCATTTTCAATAAACAAATCAAAAAGCACGGTCAAGCCGTGCTTTTTTCGTTAGAAAGGTTTGAAAACGATGAATTGTTTTATGCAATATATACAATCGTCGCTTTGATTTTATTGGGATTTTTCAAAAAAACTGTCAAGTTTTTTCAAAAAATCAAAACTTGATGTATCGGAAGACGAAAACACCGCCCAATTTGACGTTGATGTGTATCTTTCCGCCAAGCGATACGTTGCTGAGTCCTCTTGAATCGCAAGACGTGAGCACTAGCTCGTCAAGCGGATATTCGAGGTTTTCGGAGTCCGTCACGAGTGCTCTTTCTCCGTAGGGGAGTATGGATATCGTTTCGCCCTTTTGCGTGGGGATATCGAATTCCCCCTCGACGTAATATAGGTCGAGCCCGTCCTCTTCGGCTTTGACTTTCATGCCGAGGTCGTGAGCAAGACGCATAATGGCAAGATTGCAAAGCACGTGGTCTTGTCGACCGCCCGTCACGCCGTACAGCACGATTTCGTCCGCGCCGAGGTTTTCTTTTGCGTAATACACGGCAAGTTCTCCGTCGCTTGCGTCCTTGTGCGTATCGTGTTTGACTATGGGGATATCGACGTCGGCGGGCATTTCGAGAGAGTCGAAGTCGCCCAATATGACGTCGGCGTCAACGGGGCATACACTATATCCGCCGTCGCAACAAAGCACCTTGTCGGCTTTGATTTTTCGCTTGATTTGATGTCCGCAGTTAAGTACGATTGCAACTTTCATAAGCACATTATATCACAAATTCCGCATTTCGTATTGAAAAGTTATATTTTTCCGTTTATAATATATTATTATCTCAATATTTTACGCGAGGACAAGGCAATGAAGGAGTTCAAACTCAAAAGTTTTGACAACACCGAGATTTATTGCAGACTATGGGATGAAGTTGACAATCCCAAGGGTGTTATTCAACTCGTGCACGGTATGAGCGAATATGCGGGCAGATACGACGAATTTGCAAGATACCTCAATTCAAGAGGTTATATCGTATTCGGAGACGACCACCGCGCGCACGGACTCACCGAGACGGACGAAAACAGAGGCAAACACCCCGGCAATATCTTCAAAAAAACGTTGCAAGACGAGTTGTTCTTCCGCGAGTGGCTCAAAAGCAAGTACGACTTGCCCGTTTTTCTTATGGGACACAGCTACGGCAGTTTTCTCTCGCAAGCGTTTGCACAGCAAGGCACGGACATAAAAGCCATTGCGCTTATCGGTTCGGGCTATATGAGAGGCTTGTTCACGTTCGGTAAAATCGCGGTTGCTCCCGTATTCCTCGTGGCGCGCAACTGGCGTCCTCGCATCGTCAACCTAGTGAGCGACAATATGCAACACTATAAAGGTGACAGCGGAAAATTGCAATGGTCAAACAGCGTCAAGCAAAGGCGCGAACAAGTTATGGCAGACAGACTTGCGCACCAAAATATGAGCGTCGGCTTTGACTACTATATGATGAAAGAAACGTCCAAACTCTATGGCAAAAAAGCGCGCGCGAAACTCAATCCCGCAACCGTCATCGGTCTTTTCTCGGGTGACGCAGACCCCGTGGGCAATATGGGTAAAGGCGTCAAGAAACTCGACAAGTTTTATAGAGCCAACGGTATCACGACGGAATTGCACCTTTATAAAGGCGCAAGACACGAGGTGTTTTACGATTGGTGCGGTGCGCAAATGCAAAAAGACGTTGCGGATTTCTTTGACAAATTCATCATCTATCAACAAACGAGCATAGATGACTTGGTATAAAATATAGGTGAGATATGGAAGTTAGGATACCTTCGGGTTTTAAAATAGGTCATTGCGACGACGAGTATACGGGCGTAACCGTCATCCTTTCCGAGAGCGGAGCAACAGGCGGTGTGGACTGTCGCGGAGGCGCACCCGGCACGAGAGAAACCGACCTTTTGCACAACGAAAAAATGATGCAAAAAGTCAACGCAATCGTGCTTTCGGGAGGCTCGGCGTACGGGCTTGCCTCGACGTGCGGAGTTATGGAATACTTGCGTCAAAAAGGCGTGGGATACAAGAGCCTTGGCAAAATCGTGCCTATCGTATGCGGTGCGGTTTTGTACGACCTCAATCAAAAGGAATATCACTATCCAACCGCAGAATACGGACTTAAAGCGTGTCAAAACGCTTCAAAAACCACCGTTTTCGGCAATATCGGTGCGGGAAGAGGCGCAACTGTCGGCAAAATCCGCGGTATCAAAAACGCGTGTAAAAGCGGTATCGGCGCGGCAACGGAAAAGGCTTTGGGTGTTACCGTTACGGCAATAGTTGCAGTCAACGCAATGGGTGATGTCGTAGACGACGAGGGCAAAATCATTGCGGGCGCAAAAGGCAAAAACGGAGAGTTTATCGACACCGAAAAATGCCTTGCGGAAGGTGACGTGCTCAAACTTGCTTTTGGCACCAACACCACGATAGGTTGTATTCTCACCGATGCAAAACTCGACAAGGTAGACGTCAACAGGCTTGCAAGCATATCCCACAACGGACTTGCAAGGGCAATCCGCCCCGTGCATACGATGTACGACGGAGACACTATGTTCTGTATGGCAAGCGGAAAACGCCCCGTGGCAAATCTTGCCGTGCTCCAATCGGCAGTCGTCCGTGCAACACAGCGAGCCATTCAAAACGCCGTAACCGCAACAACGACTTATGACGTGATATACGACGAGGAAGAAGAAATTAATAATTAATAATTATTAATTAATAATTGATGGTGGGACACCCACACCCGAACGAAGAATGCTATGGAATATTCCATATGTCATTGCGCCAATGTCGAGTGAGAAAACTTGCTTGCAAGGGTTTCCGAACGACGATATTTTTGAAGTGATTGAATTTGCATTTATGCAAAAAAAGTCATAGGCTTGCGCTATCAGCGCACAATCACTGTGGGAACGAAGTGACCGTGGGAATCCAGCGTAGCGAAATGCGCCTACGGCTAGATTGCCACGCATACGCTCGCAATGACGTTTGGGTGGGACACCCACACCCGAATGTAATAATCCACAAATAAATGCGCCGTAGCCGCACACACCAATCAAGCGGTATAGCGAAATTTTAAATAATCCACAACTTGCACCTATGGCGCAAATATCACTTGCGCGTAGCACAAATATCACTCTCGCATAGCGAGAATATCACTGCGACGAAGTCGCAATATCACTCATTTATGAACATAAGCATAATGCTAAAACCCGCGTCGTCAAATTGCAATTTGCGATGCAAATATTGTTTCTATCACTCGCTGTCGGAATGTCGCGAGATGCCTTCGCGCGGAATTATGAGCGAAGATACCTTGCGTGAGGTCCTCAAAAAAGCGTTTGATTTTGCGGGAAACGACCACGTTATGTTGTCATTTCAAGGCGGAGAACCGTTGATTGCGGGCAAGGAGTTTTTTGTCAAACTTCATCAAATCGTGCGCGAACTCAACGTTCGTCGTGCGCCCGTGCATATCGGGGTGCAGACCAACGGAACGCTCATTGACGAAGAGTGGTGCTCTATATTCAAACGAGGCGGATATCTTATCGGACTTTCGCTTGACGGTGACGAAGAGGCAAACCGCCTTCGTATCGGCGCAGACGGACAACCGACTTTCGAGCGGGTATTGCAAAGTGCAAAATTATTGCAAAAATACGGTGTGGAATTCAACATTCTCACGGTGCTTACCAAGCAAGTGGCAAATAGGATAGACGATATATACGCCTTTTTTAAAAAGCAAGGGTTCAAGCATTTGCAGTTTATCCCTATGCTCAAACCTCTTCGACTTGACGAGAACGGACAACCTATATCCACCGCAACGTATGCCGAGCCTTTTCCGAGCGAGAGCGAAAACTATTCTATGTCGAGCGAGGATTATTTCGAGTTCTTGCAAAAGTGCTTTGCGCATTATGCCAAGGATTTCGCAAGGGGCAATTATACGTCTGTACGCCAGTTTGACAATTTCGTGCGCCTTGCGCATTTTGAAAATGCCGAGCAATGCGGTATGGAAGGGCATTGTTGCCACCAATTCGTCATCGAAGGCGACGGAGAGGTCTATCCGTGCGACTTTTATTGCATAGACTGCTACGATATGGGCAATATCAAGGACACCGACTTTTTCGAGTTGTCCAAGCACCCGATTGCCGTCAAGTTTATCAAAGAGAGTATGATAGTAGAGGACAAGTGCAAGCAGTGCGGTTATTTTGCGATGTGCAAAAACGGTTGCAAGCGCGAGCGTATCGACATCGACAAATGCGCCGCCTACAAAAAGTTTTTCCCGCTTGCGTTGCCATATTTGAAGCGTATGCGCTGATATTGCGTCGAATGCTAAACACGTGTCACTTATCTCTTTGAGATAACTTGACACATATTTAGGCGCACTTTGCTCAAACGGCATTACGGAGACGATAGCAAACGCATTTGTTGCGAAAACAAGTATAATAAAGGGACTGCAATTGTTGTTGCAGTCCCTTTATTGTTATGCCGTTTGGGCAACGTGTTTAGCATTCGGCGCAATGTAAAAAGAAACGGCGGATAAAATCCGTCGCTTCTTTTTATAGAAAAGGGGAGAATTGGTTGTCTTTTATTTTCTGGACGAGACTACGATTTCGCCGTTTTGAGCGTCCACAACTATGGTATCGCCTTCGTCCATATTGCCTTGCAAGATTGCTCTTGCCACTTTTGTCTCGACGTTGCTTTCGATATAACGCTTGAGCGGTCTTGCGCCGAAGGTTACGTCGTATCCGCCGTCAACGATGAGGTCTTTTGCGGATTGAGTTACTTCCAGTTTGAGATTTTGCTTTTCAAGACGGTCGGAGAGCTTTTTGAGCAAGATATCGATGATCTTGTACACGTTTTCTCTCGTGAGCGGGGTGAAGAGCACCGTGTCGTCGAGTCTGTTGAGAAACTCGGGACGGAAGGTTTGTTTGAGGAGTTTGTCGATTTGCTCTTTTGCCTCTTCTTTGATATTGCCGTCCTTGTCGATGTTGTCCAAAATCACGTTGCTACCGAGGTTGGACGTCAAGATGATGATGGTATTCTTGAAGTTGACCGTTCTGCCTTGGCTGTCGGTGATTCTGCCGTCGTCAAGCACTTGGAGCAAGATATTGAATACGTCGGGGTGTGCCTTTTCGATTTCGTCGAAGAGCACCACGGAGTAGGGTTTTCTTCTCACGGCTTCGGTGAGTTGACCGCCCTCGTCGTATCCCACGTATCCCGGAGGCGCACCTATAAGACGCGATACGCTGAATTTTTCCATATACTCCGTCATATCGATACGCACGATGTTGCGCTCGTCGTCAAATAGGTAGGAAGCAAGCGTCTTTGCAAGTTCCGTCTTGCCAACGCCCGTAGGACCGAGGAACAAGAACGAGCCGATAGGACGATTTTCGTCCGATATGCCCGCACGCGAACGGATAACCGCTTCGCTTACCGCCTTGACCGCCTCGTCTTGACCGATAACTCTCTTGTGAAGTTCGTCGGAGAGGTGGAGCAGTTTTTCTTTCTCGCTTTCCATAAGTTTGGTTACCGGGATACCAGTCCACTTTGCAACGATTTTTGCGATTTCGTCTGCGGTAACCTCGTCACGGAGAAGGGAAGTGCCGTTTGCGGATTTCTTTTCCGCCTCTTCCAATTTCTTGGTGAGGGCGGGCAGTTCTCCGTATTGCAATTGCGCCGCTTTGCCGTAGTCGCTGTGGCGTTTCGCTTCCTCGATTTGAAGATTTACACGGTCGATTTCGGCTTTGGTGTCTTGCACGCTGTTGATTTCTTTCTTCTCGTTTTCCCACTGCGCCTTCATTTCGTTGAATTTGTCGTGCAGTTCGGAAAGTTCCTTCTTTATGCTCTCTCTGCGGTCGATTGACAGTTTATCCGTCTCCTTTTCAAGAGCCATTTCCTCGATTTCGAGTTGCATAATCTTACGGCTGATGACGTCCATTTCGGTGGGCATACTGTCGATTTCCGTACGAATCATAGCGCACGCCTCGTCCACGAGATCGATTGCCTTATCCGGCAAAAATCTATCGGTGATGTATCTGTCCGAAAGCGTAGCGGCAGCAACGAGTGCTTGGTCGTGAATACGCACGCCGTGGAAGATTTCGTATCTCTCTTTCAAACCACGGAGTATTGCGATAGTGTCTTCAACCGTCGGTTCGTTGACCATAACGGGTTGGAAACGTCTTTCGAGCGCGGGGTCTTTTTCGATATATTTGCGGTATTCGTCAAGCGTAGTTGCGCCGATACAGTGCAGTTCACCCCTTGCGAGCATAGGCTTCAAGAGGTTGCCCGCATCCATACTGCCTTCAGTCTTGCCCGCACCGACGATGGTGTGAATCTCATCGATGAAGAGAAGCATTCTGCCGTTTTGCTTCTTGATTTCGGTAAGAACGGCTTTGAGTCTTTCTTCAAACTCACCTCTGTATTTCGCACCCGCGATAAGCGCGCCCATATCGAGAGCAAAGATGTGTTTGTCTTTAAGACCTTCGGGAACGTCGCCTCTCACGATACGTTGCGCAAGTCCTTCCGCAATAGCGGTTTTACCCACGCCCGCTTCACCGATAAGCACGGGGTTGTTCTTGGTTTTTCTTGAAAGGATACGAATGACGTTTCTTATCTCGTCGTCACGACCGATGACGGGATCGAGTTTTCCGCGCGCCGCTCTTTCTACCATATCGTGACCGTATTTGTTGAGTACGTCGTAGGTGTCTTCGGGGCTGTCGTTGGTCACTTTCGAGGTTTTAACTTGCGAAAGTGCGTTCATAAAGTCTTTTTTCGTAACTTTACACTTTGCAAACGCATTTTTAAGCGCGGTAGTGGGATTGTCGAGAATTGCCTCGAAAATATGTTCCACACTCACGTAATCGTCGCCGTTCTTGTTTGCGATTTTCTCCGCTTGCGAAAGCATGAGAGAAGCGTCTTGGCTCAAATACACTTCACCCGCGCCGTCACCGGTAACCGACGAGAAAGAGGATATAATCTTCTCGATTTCACGCAAAAGCGCGGGAGCGTCGCCACCGCATTTGGTCACGAGTTTGGGGATAAGCCCCTCGTCGTCGTCCAAAAGTGCATATGCGATGTGCTCCTTGCAAAGTTGTTGATTGTGCCTTTCGAGGGCTATATTTTGCGCTCTGTTGATTGCGTCAAGCGCTTTCTTGGTAAATTTGTTGGTGTCCATATCAAAAACCTCCTTTTCAATATGTTATGTTCGATAATCTGAGTTTGGCAATCTTTTTCATTGACTGTTAGCACTCTTTATCTTCGATTGCTAATTATAGCACGCTTTTTGCATTTGTCAATATATTTTTGACTATTTTTTGCAAAAAAAATCAAGCCTTGCGATATAGCGGTGCAAGGCTTGAAAATGAGTGTGTTTTTTGTATGCGTTTTACTTTTTTGCGAAGTAGTGAGCGGCAATAGGGCAGGAAGCATAGGATAAAAACTCTTCCTTGGAGTATTTTTCGGGATTGTCGATGCACCAAAGCGCGGTGTTGAGCATACCGCCCGCAATGAAACTTGCGATGAGTTGAAGAGGCACTTTTATCTCGTACGTGTCCTTATATTTGGACAATTGATATTTGATGGAGTGTGCGATTGAGTCTTGAATGGTGCTGACCACTTTTCCGCCACGGTTGTTTTTTATGATGTTGGCAATGTGGTTGTGTTGGTCAAAGAAGAAGTCAACCGCCATAATCATCAAAGAGTTTATGGTTTCGTACGGGGTGGTGAGTTTTGTGTCTTTGGTAAACTTGGCGTAAAGGTCGTCTTTGAGCTCTTCCAATGCAAAAGAGAGGAGGTGATATTTGTCCTCGAAGTGTGCGTAGAACGTGGCGCGGTTGACCATTGCTTTGTTGCAAAGGTCGATGACGCTGATTTTCTCAATCGACTCTTCTTCCATCATATCAAGAAGCGTGTTGGAAAGAAGTTTTCTCGTACGAACAATTCTCAAATCTTCTTTTGTCGTCATTTTTGTGTCCCCTTAAATGTATTATCGTATGTATTATTACACAAATATCTATTTTTGTCAAGATATCTCACATTTGTTCCGATACAAGACAATCTATTTGAATACTTTTGCAATCGCGCTTTTACTAAACAACTGCCGATTTGCCGGAGAGTTTTGCAAAAACAGTGGTGGTTTTTCGGAATATAACGAGGATGACAATATGGAATATTAAAATATATTTAATATATAAATAATTTTTTTATAATCGGTTGACATTTTTTTTTAATAATTGTAAATAGAATAGTAAGAATTGAAATATAGACAAGTATCGCATATTTGCGAATTTTAGGTGATCATGGCACAAGAAAGAACTAAAACTCCAAAATCTAAAGGCGGATGGAAGAAGATGGCGGGTTGTATCGGCGAATACAAAGTGCCCACTATATTCACGTCTGTTTTGGTGGCATGCGAGGTCTTGTTCGAGGTGTTTATACCGCTTATTATGGCGCAAATCGTCAACGTCGGTATGGACACTACGATAGACTCGTTCACCTTCACGGTCGAACTCGGCAAGCTCAACTGGGTTTGGTTTACGCTCACGGACAGAAAGATGTTCATTTTGGCGTGCGGCGGACTTATGGTGGCAATGGCGCTCGTATCTCTCTTCTTTGGATTTATGTCGGGAAGACTTGCCGCAAAAGCGTCTACGGGTTTTGCAAAGAATTTGCGCAAGAAACTCTTCTATAAGATAGAGAATTTCTCTTTTGCAAACCTCGACCGCTTCAACACCGCAAGCCTCGTTACAAGACTTACCACGGACGTAAACAACATACAAATGTCCTATCAAGTGATATTCCGTATGCTCGTGCGCTCTCCCATTATGCTTGTTCTCGCAATTTGCATGGCAGTATCGATAAGTCCGGATTTGTCCGTAATATTCGCGGTCGCTTTGCCGATACTTCTTATCGGTATTATCGTGGGCGTAAAAGTCGTTTTCCCGAGATTTGAGAAAATGCTCCACAAGTACGACGATATGAACGAGTCTACGCAAGAAAACCTCATCGGTATCCGCGCGGTCAAGGCGTTCGTTAGAGAAGACAACGAGATTGCCAAGTTTAAGAAAGTAAGTTCCACCGTCCAAAAATTGCAACTTTCCGCAGAGCGAATTATCGTAATTATGTTCCCGTTTATGCAACTCCTCGTTTACGGATGTCTGATTTGCGTTGCGTGGTTTGGCGGAAACGATATCATCGTCGGTGAAATGTATCTTGGCGATTTCACGGCGTTTTTGAGCTACATTATGCAGATTTTGATGTCGCTTATGATGGTTGCTATGGGCTTTATGACCATAGTTATGTCCCGCGCGTCCCTCGATCGTATCGTCGAAGTTCTTGACGAAAAGATAGACATCGAAGACGGCGCAGACGCAAAGGATATCGAAGTTGCAGACGGCAGTATCGACTTTGACAACGTGGACTTTTCCTATTCCAAGTCGCACGACGTTCTCAACCTTGAAAATATCGACCTCCACATCAAGAGCGGTGAGACGATAGGCATCATCGGCGGTACGGGCTCGGCAAAGACCACGCTCGTGCAACTCATACCTCGTCTTTACGACACGCTTGAGGGCGAAGTGAAGGTTGGCGGCGTCAACGTCAAAGATTACAAACTTGACAATTTGCGTGCGGCTGTCGGTATGGTTTTGCAAAAGAACGTGCTTTTCAGCGGAACCATCAAACAAAACTTGCTTTGGGGCAATCCGCAAGCCACCGACGAGGAAGTCGAGCACGCGGCAAAAGCGGCGCAAGCGCACGACTTTATTATGTCTTTCCCCGACGGCTATCAGACGGAACTCGGACAGGGCGGCGTCAACGTATCCGGCGGTCAAAAACAACGTCTTTGCATCGCTCGCGCACTCTTGAAACATCCCAAAATTATGATTTTGGACGACTCTACGTCCGCAGTCGACACGGCAACCGATGCAAAGATAAGAAGCGGTCTCAAAAGCGAGTTTGGCGACACTACGGTTATCATCATTGCGCAACGTATATCGTCCGTCGAAGATGCGGACAGAATTATCGTTATGAACGACGGCAAGATTGACGCGGTAGGCACTCACGAAGAGCTTATTGCAACCAACCGTATCTATCAAGACGTTTATAACTCTCAAAAGAAAGGATCGGACGAGGAGGTGAGCGAGAATGCCTAAAATAAAGAGAAGCACGGCAAATACCGCAATGCACGGCAAGAATTTCCGCGCTCAAAGCCCGTCCAAGACTTTCAAACGCATACTTTCTTATCTCAAACCGTACACACCGCATCTCATAGGCGCGCTGTTTTGCATGATTGCCAACGTCGTTTGCAACATCGCAGGCACGTTTATGCTCGGCTCGGTTATCGTCAACAACTACATCCTTCCGCTTGCGTATCAACACGGCAATTTGATTACGTCCAATGCGGAAATTATCGCAAGGGCGTCCGAAATAACCTTGCAAAACTTCGGCGGTATCGTCGGCGTTATGGCTGCGATGTACGTCGTCGGCGCAGGCTTGCACTACGTATACAACTACATCATCGTAAAAGTTACGACGCAAGTGCTTCAAAACGTTCGTGACGAGATGTTCGAGAAGATGGAAAAATTGCCCATTCGTTATTTCGACACTCACACGCACGGCGATATAATGAGCCTTTATACCAACGATACGGACACTTTGCGCGAGTTGCTTTCAAGCGGCATACCCAATCTCATATCCAACCTTATGACCATAGTAGGTATGTTCATCGCGATGATGGTGACGTCGTGGGTGCTTGCACTTTGCTCTGTCGCAATGATAGTCGTTATGTTGTTCATTATGAAGTATATCGGCGGAAAGAGCGGAAAGTACTTCGTCGGACAGCAACGTCAAACGGGTGCTCTCAACGGCTTTATCGAAGAACATATCGACGGTATGAAGGTTGTCAAAGTGTTCTGTCACGAAGACGCGGAAAAAGCAGACTTCGACGGCTTCAACGAACGCCTCTTCCACGACTCCGACAAGGCACACAAATACGCCAATATATTGTTCCCGATAATGGGCAACTTGTCCTACGTCTCTTACGCAATCACCGCAATAGTCGGTACGATTTTGGCAATAAGCGGTACGGGCGCGGTGGCGTTGTCTTGGGGTGGACTCGTGTCGTTTATGCAATACTCTCGTCAGTTCAGCAACCCCCTTGCGCAAATCGCTCAACAAATGAACGGCGTGCTTATGGCACTTGCCGGCGCGGAGCGCATATTCGAGCTTATCGACCAAGAACCCGAAAAAGACGAGGGCTACGTCACTTTGGTCAACGCCAAAGAGGACGAGAACGGCAATATCGTCGAAACTCCCGAATACACGGGTATGTGGGCTTGGAAGCACTTCCACAAAGCAGAGGGAACGACAACCTACGTCAAGTGGCAAGGCAAAGTGCAGTTTGACGACGTAACGTTTGGCTACGTTCCCGAAAAGACCGTGCTCAAACACGTCACTATGTACGCGTTGCCGGGACAAAAAGTCGCACTTGTCGGCTCTACGGGCGCGGGTAAAACCACTATAACCAACCTTATCAACCGCTTCTACGACGTTGAGGACGGCAAGATAAGATACGACGATATCAACATCACCAAGATCAACAAGAACGATTTGCGTCGTTCTATGGCAATGGTCTTGCAAGATACGCACCTTTTTACGGGCACCGTTGCGGATAATATCCGTTTTGGCAAGCTCGACGCAACCGACGAAGAAGTTGAAAACGCCGCAAAACTCGCCAACGCGGACTACTTCATCCGTCACTTGCCCGAGGGCTACAACACTATGCTCACGGGGGACGGTGAAAATCTCTCGCAAGGTCAACGCCAACTCCTTGCAATCGCACGCGCAGCAATAGCCAATCCGCCCGTTCTGATTTTGGACGAGGCAACCAGCTCCATCGACACTCGCACCGAGAAACTTATCGAGCAAGGTATGGACAAACTTATGCAAGGACGCACCGTCTTCGTCATAGCCCACCGACTTTCCACCGTTCGCAACGCCGACGTCATCTGCGTTCTCGAACACGGAGAAATCATCGAACGAGGCAATCACGAGCAGTTGATTGCAAAGCGGGGGAAGTATTATCAACTTTACACCGGTGCTTTCGAACTTGAATAAAGCGTCAAACAGCGACTAACTTTGTCAGCACCCCGAGTTTCGCAAATCACGTACGATTAGTACGTTGGGTTTGCGCTCCTCGGGGTGCTTTCGCGTTATTCATCTGTTTGAACGCATTATTCAAGTTCGAAAGTAATACAAACTAAATTAAAAGCGGAATATTCCAAAATTATTAATTATTAATTATTAATTATTAATTCAAACTAAATTCCTTTCCGCCTTGAAATGAGTTTTCGTCTGTGCTACAATATTTTTATGAAAGTACGAATTTATATGACAAAATTGCATCAACAATGGACGTACGGCGAGAGGCGAGATTTGCTTCCGTATCTTGACGGGGAAGACGACGAGATTTTGGAGTACGCGGTTCCGGACAACGGGTTTGCCATTATCCTCAAAAACGGACTTACTTATGACGTTGTGGACACCGAACAAGACGCAATCGACAAGATAGGTTATATCTATCGAAATTACGCCGTGGCGCAAAACGAAGGGGACAAGTGCTATATCTCTCGTGAGGACACCAAAAAGCGTTACAAAACTCCTGCCGAGGCACAATCGGACGGAGAATACGATTATGTTTACGTCCCGCAAGGTATGTATTTTCTCACCAAGTTCGGCAAAATTCTTGCAATCGGCAAAACCGAGGACGAAATGACGGACAAGATGTACGAGCATTATCGTGCAAAATACACATATCTTTGTTGACTCAATTCTTTATAGCCGTGATTGTAACAATATCGATACCGTAAGTGACATAAGTTTTGATAAAAGACGGCAAAAAACGCCAAAATCACGATAAAAATTTGCTTGAAAACGGCAATAATTCAATTGCAAAACGCACTTGCAATATTCCTCAACTCGCACGCAGTGCGCATAAACCAAGCAAGCGATATAGCGAAACTGTGGCGTGAGTACTTGTCCTTGCTTGAACTGATAGCGTGTATCGGTTGCGCGGTATTAGTGCAATAAGGCTAGCGTGGCAGTAGACAATGAACTTGTGAGTTGTCTTTGCCACAG
>URUQ01000025.1 GCA_900551145.1 uncultured Eubacteriales bacterium | reverse complement strand
TTCCCCTATTGCTCAAATTTATGTCATTTTTCTACCAAAACAAACATCGTTCGCAAGAGGGGAACTCGGCACGCGCATAGAAAAGTATCGTTCTCTCGTTATGCCACTCGTTCACCAACGAAAAGAACAACACTCGTTGGATCACTTGTACTAATCGTCAAGCTTGGCGCTCGATACGGTCGGCGCCTTGCACCTCCACGCTACGAATATACACATACCGTTCATAAGTGCGCCTTGAATAAACACATACCGTTAATTTTCTTCAAAAATATCAAAAAGGTTCGTCATTACTTTGTTAATTATTCTCCAATCGAAACCTTTTTGATATAGGTGTGTGGCAACTTTTTGTGCGCCGGATTGGTCGACGATTTTCTTTTGTTTTACGTATTTTTGCGCCATTTTGGTTGCGCTTTCGATTTGATAATCGTCGTCGAGATTGTCAAGAAGAATATTGTCAACGAGTTTTTTGTCAACGCCTTTTTCGTTTACAAGTTTGTAAGCGATTTTCTTTGCGCCGTAACGATTTTTGTTGAAAAGCAAAAACGTACGTACATACTCGGCATCGTCGATATACTTGTATTTTTTGGCTCTTTCGAGCGCATATTCCACTTCGTTTTTGTGATATCCCTTGTCATAGAGTTTGTTTTTACACTCTTGCTCCGAGCGCGCGGAAAGCGCAAGGTATTTCACCAAAGCGTCGTAAGCCTTTTGCGCCCGTTCTTCGTCAAGCGGATATACGATTTCTTCTTCTGCCATAACTATGCCGTTTTGCCTTTTACAATTCAAACCACACGATTTCGTGCATCTAAACGCATTTATACTCTTTGTTGCCAGTAACTATGACGTCGGCTTTACCGCCCGAGAGTTCTCTCACGCTTGATACGAAAGCGTCTACGCCGTCATCGGGTACGAACACCTTGCACTCGACGTTTTGTCCGTATTCCACGCAGTCAAAGATAGCACCGCTTTTGCGGATATACTTATCGAGCACCGCAAAAGTGGGATAATCGGCATTTATCGCAATCTCAGCACATTGCACTTTTTGCGAGATTTTGCCCGCTTTTACGCCCTTGCTTGCCGTATCGGAGTACGCCCCAACGAGACCGCCCGCACCGAGTTTTATTCCACCGAAGTATCTCGTCACGACGATTGCGCTTTTGACGATATTTTGCTTGCGCAAAACGTCGAGAATGGGTTGTCCCGCCGTGCCCGACGGCTCTCCGTCGTCGCTAAACCTCGTCATATTGCCAAGCTCGTCTCCAACGTATGCATAACAATTGTGCGTTGCGTCGGGATATTTTTTGCGCACGCTTTTGACAAATTCTTCCGCTTCGTCTGCGTCCAGTTCGCCTTTGACGGTAGCAATGAAAATCGAGCGTTTAATCTCGATTTTCACTTCGTATTCACCGTCTATATAGCGATAAGATTTCACTCTACGGTAACCTTGTAGAAATTCTTTTTGCCTTTTTGCAAAACGAAGCCGTTTGCAAGTTGGCTGTCGGTGACTTGCGCCATGATGTCCGTCACTTTTTGATTGTCAACGGAGATACCACCGCCTTGAATAAGGCGTTTTGCCTCGCCTTTGGACGGAACTTTTGCAACCGCAACGAGAATATCCGCAACGGACGTCATACCTTGCGGTATGGTTGCAGCGGGCATATTGTCGCTATCACCCGAGAACGCCGCGCGCGCCTTGGCAAGCGCTTCTTCCGCTTCTTTTTCACCGTGCACCATCTTGGTGAGTTCGTACGCAAGACGCTCTTTTGCCTTGTTCATACGCTCGTCGTTGTACTTGGTAAGCTCTGCAATCTCGTCAAGAGGCACGAAAGTGAGGAATCTGAATACCTTCTCAACGTCCGCGTCCGCGATATTACGCCAGTATTGGAAGAAATCGTACGGAGCAGTCTTGTTGGGATCGAGCCACACCGCGCCCTTTGCCGTCTTGCCCATCTTGATGCCCTCGGACGTCGTGAGCAAGCCGAAAGTGATTGCAAAAGCGTCTTTTTGCTCTTTTCTGCGGATAAGGTCCGCGCCCGCAAGCATATTGGACCACTGGTCGTCGCCACCGCATTGCAATACGCAACCGTATTTGCGGTTGAGCACCAAGAAGTCGTAAGATTGCATAAGCATATAGTTGAATTCGAGGAAGGTCAAACCCTTTTCAAGGCGTTGCTTGTAGCACTCCGCCGTAAGCATACGGTTGACCGAAAAGCTTGCGCCTACTTCGCGCAAAAAGTCAATATAGTTGAGGTCGAGAAGCCAATCGGCGTTGTTGACGAGAATTGCCGCGTTTTCACCCTCGAAACGTACGAATTTTGCCATTTGCTTTTTGAAACAATCGACGTTGTGTTGAATGGTCTCTTTGGTCATCATAGAGCGCATATCCGTACGACCGGACGGGTCTCCCACCATTGCCGTGCCACCGCCGATAAGGATAATAGGACGATGTCCCGCGTCTTGCAAACGTTTTGCAACGATCATTTGCATAAAATGACCTACGTGAAGACTGTCCGCCGTGGGGTCGAAACCGATGTAGAATGATTGAGAACCCTCATCAAGCATTTTTTTGAGATCGTCCTCAAACACCACTTGTTTGACAAGTCCGCGCTCGCGGAGTTGATCGATAATGTTTTGTGACATAATGCTATTCCTATAATAAATATTCTATATATAGCAAATTGTATCACCGCCACGCGCTTTTGGCAACCTCTTTTTGCTTTTGTAGGCTTCAATCGGTCAACAGTGCCTCTGCAATCGCTAAAATGCCGTTTTTGCAGACTTTTTCCCCGCCTTGCGCAGTCGTATAAGTGTAAAAATCTCAAAAACGAGCGACTGCACTAATTGCGGAAAATGCGACGGCGTATGCCCTATCGGAGCAATGAAAAACGGCAAGCCGAACGATAAATGCATACGTTGTCTCAAATGCGTAAAAAATTGTCCTAATCATGCATTGACGGTCAAATACGCACGCACGCTTACGCATTACCTAAAAAGGCGTTACGACCCAAATCGAAAAGCCGAAATATACGTTTGAAATTCATTTTGGCACATATGTCAAAACAATACGAAATAATCGTATTGTTGCAATAGACGACAAGATTTTTTTTGTATTTTCTTGATAAAACTTTATCTATATGATAAAATAATTTAAACAATAAATAAAAACACTCTATATGGAGGCAATTATCTATGCAATATTCAAGTGAAGTTGAAAACATGTGTTGCGTTGCTAAGGGTCCCAACCACGGTCCCGCACCGATCCCCGAAGAGGGCAAATGGGTGCAAGCAAGAGAAATCAAGGACATCAGCGGTCTTACGCATGGTATCGGCTGGTGCGCTCCTCAACAAGGCGCGTGCAAACTTACGCTCAACGTCAAAGACGGCGTTATCCAAGAGGCTCTTGTGGAAACCATCGGTTGCTCGGGTATGACTCACTCTGCGGCTATGGCAGCGGAAATTCTCACCGGCAAAACCATTCTCGAAGCTCTCAACACCGACCTCGTATGCGATGCAATCAACACCGCTATGCGTGAACTTTTCTTGCAAATCGTATATGGCAGAACTCAATCTGCATTCTCCGAAGGCGGTCTCGTCATCGGTGCGGGTCTCGAGGATCTCGGCAAAGGTCATCGTAGCCAAATCGGTACTATGTACTCCACCGTTTCCAAAGGACCTCGCTATCTCGAAATGGCAGAAGGTTACGTCACCAAAGTCGCTCTCGATGCAAACAACGAGATCATCGGTTATCAATTCTGCAAGCTCGGCGTGTTGATGGAAATGATCAAAAAAGGCGTCGACGCAAACGAAGCAGTGGCAAAATGCACCGGTACTTACGGCAGATTCAAAGCCGAAGACGGTGCCGTCAAGTGGATTGATCCGCGTCAAGAATAATCGGAGGACGAAACAATGAGTGTAACATTTGAAGGTTATGAAAGAAGAATAGACAAAATCAACGCCGTTCTTGCTCAATACGGCATCAAGGACCTCGAAGAAGCAAGAGATCTTTGCCTCTCCAAGGGCGTTGATTGCAACGCAATCGTCAAAGGTATCCAACCTATCTGCTTTGAAAACGCAGTGTGGGCATACACCGTGGGTTGCGCAATCGCAATCAAGAAAAACTGCGTAAACGCGGCAGACGCTGCGGAAGCTATCGGTGAAGGTTTGCAATCGTTCTGCATCCCCGGCTCGGTTGCAGAGCAACGTAAAGTCGGTCTCGGACACGGCAATCTTGCCGCAATGCTCCTCAGAGAAAGTACCAAGTGCTTCGCTTTCCTCGCCGGTCACGAGTCTTTTGCTGCGGCAGAAGGCGCAATCGGCATTGCGAGAACCGCAAACAAAGTTAGAAAAACTCCGCTCAAAGTCATCCTCAACGGTCTCGGCAAAGACGCGGCGTTCATCATCTCTCGTATCAACGGCTTCACTTACGTTCAAACCAAGATGAACTACTTCACCGGTGAAGTTGAAGTTGTCAAAGAGACTCCCTATTCAAACGGCGAGCGCGCGGCAGTCAGAGTTTACGGTGCTGACGACGTTACCGAAGGCGTTGCGATTATGCGCCTCGAAGACGTTGACGTGTCAATCACGGGCAACTCCACCAACCCCACTCGTTTCCAACACCCCGTCGCAGGCACTTACAAAAAATGGTGCGTTGACAACGGCAAGAAATACTTCTCCGTCGCATCCGGCGGTGGCACGGGTCGTACTCTCCACCCCGACAATATGGCGGCAGGTCCTGCTTCCTACGGTATGACGGACACGATGGGCAGAATGCACTCCGACGCACAATTCGCAGGTTCTTCATCAGTCCCCGCACACGTCGAAATGATGGGCTTGATCGGTATGGGCAACAACCCGATGGTCGGTGCTTCGGTCGCTTGCGCAGTTGCAGTTCAGGAAGGTTTAACAAAGTAAATTGTGCGCAAGCAACGATTGATTGTTTGCGTAGCAAATAGCACCAGTAACACAAAAGGCACTCGCGTGAGTGCCTTTTCTGGTGCGTAAAAATCGGTCGCTTGTGCAGTCGCAGTACAAGAGGGTCTCACCAAATAACAACAAAAAACCAATAAAAAAAGAGCGCCGCTTCGGTGCTCTTTTTTTATTAGTTTTTGATGAAATATTCCGTCAGCGCACGCAGTGCGCCTAACGTTGCTCGTAGACAGGCGGAGCCGTAGTTTATAACTCGACGAAGACTAATTGTGAGCATCAACTTTCTATCCGAGCAACCGCCGAGCCGTCTCAAGGTTGCGAGACCTTACGCACAAAAGCAATGCTCCGATTGCTTTTGTGTAGGACGTTTGCGCCTAAATATGTGTCAAGTTATCTCAACGAGATAAGTGACACGTGTTTAGCATTCGGCGCAATAAAATCAATACCCCAAGGGTTGGTCTATTATCACCACTTCGTACGGGCAATTGGTGGGTTTGCGCCAAAGGACGACGAGGGCTTTGCAAATACGTTCGGGACTGTTGCAATTGTAGCATCTGTCGGCATTGACGGCACAAGGAGTGTTTTTATGGAGACGCTTTGCGTTCTTGGGTGCAGATATATTTCTTGCACGCCACAATGCACTGTCAAAGTCGGGCGCAATCTTGTTGTTGCCAACGATAATATACACCTTCTCGTGTCCGTACAACTCCCCCGCCACTCTGTTGCAGTTGCCGTCGATATTGATAATCTCGCCCGTCTCGGCAATGCCGTTGGCACTCGTCAAAAACACGTCGGCGGTAAGCGACTCTTTCATAACCTCGGTCGGAGTTTTTCCGTCGGGATTGTCAAATCTATAAAGAACGTTATTATGCGTTTCAAGCAGTTTAAGCACGCCCATTTCGTCAAGTGTAACCGAACCGCCGAAACCTACGCTTTTGCCGTCTATTGCGTTGTTTAGATACTCGTTTGCCTCTTGCACGGTGCCAAATACGGACACGGCAAAGCCGTTTCTTTCAAGATTTGATTTTATCGTAGAAAAATCCATATTTACCTCTCGTTTTTTACTTATAGTAAAGGCGCAAAACACGTTGCGCCTTAAAAACTATTTTATATGATACCGATTATTGCTCGCGGATAATATCCGTTTGGGCAAAGTTTTTGATTTCTCTCATACGAGCGTTTGCCTCTTCGAAGGTGTTTTGCGGAGATCCCTTATGCACGTATGTCTTGCGTTTAAGCACGAAGAAGAACTTTCCGTCCGCAGCTTCGATAGTATAAGTACCGATAATTGCGTGAGACTTGAAGCGGTTGATTGCGCGCTCGCAAAACTCTTTGGTGGCATAGTTGGAGCTTTCGTATATATTGTTGCCATTGGCGTCGTAGAGCGTATAAAAATACTCTTGCGAGCCGTCTTCCTTGTCAACGTGCTCGATGACGTACTTGCCGTAAATGACGGACTCATCAAAGCCTGCGACCTTTTCGGGGGCTTTGCGCACGTTCTTGGGTGTTTTGAGTGCCGCAAACGGAGGAGCGACTTTCTTGATAACGACTTTCTTATCCTTGTTGGCGTTGAGAGCTTCGAGTTCCGCCTCTTTTGCCGCAAGTTTCTTTGCAAGCGCGGGTGAAGGAGTGCCTTCATAGTAGCAAGCGTCTTCAGGATCGTAATAATAACCTTCGTAAGTACCGTCGTATTTGGACCAATCGTCGGGTTTCTTCTTGACGACTTTCTTGGTGGCAGGTTTATCGACGCCCGTCTTGACAGGCTCTTCGACCTTTTCAGGGACGGGTTCGGGGATAGGCTCTTCCTTAACCGGCTCTTCTTTGACGGGTTCTTCCTTCACCGGTTCAACGACGGGTGCAGGCTCAACCACGGGTTGAGGTTCGGGCGTCGGCTCGGGCACAGGCTCTTGAACAGGCTCTTCCTTGACTTCTTCAACAGGTGCAGGGGCAACGACGGGTTCTTCAGCCTTTTCCGGTTCGACCGTTTTGTCGGCAGCGACCTGTTCGACAGGAGTTTCTTCAACGATAGGTTCTTGTTCGACTACGGGTTCTTCTACGGGTTGTTCGTTTACGTCAGATTCAACCACATTTTTGCACTTATTGCCTCTCATCGCCTCTTTGACTTGATTGCGCAATCTGGCAAGTTTCTGGTTGAGGCGTAGTTCCTCACCTGTAACACCGTATTCGGAATAAAACTCGTTTTCGGCTTTATCCTCTTTTTCGTCGTTCCTTTCCTTGATAGCTTTCAGAATGCAAGTGAAGAGGACTGCGATAAGCACAACGAGCGCGATCGCCAAAAAAACGATCACGATAAGCGCGTTGAATCCGTCGAGAGGACCGAGTTTGAGATTTTCAATCATACTTCCACCCCTTATGAGAGTATTATAAACAAAACTATATTAACACACAAACAAGTCAAGTGCAATACATTTTTGTTTTTTTTCGACGCCGAGAGCAAGCAAAGCGACAAAAATAGCGAAAAACGACGATTTTTGAAGCGTTTTTGTTCTCACAACCATTAGTTTATGCAAGTCGGCACATTATTATCATACGCATACTGCAACGATCATACTCGCTACGAGTCCCGCCGTTGCAGTAAACGACAACGCCCTGCCTCTTTGCACTTTGTTTAGGAAAACGAACCTCGACGCAAGAATAAGCATAATAACCGAGGTTATCATTCCGACAAGTCCCATAACCGTATTCACCGTTGCAAAAGGCAAAGAACCTATCGCTTTGACATACAATCGGAACGGCAATAGCAAATATTTGAGTATCCAAACGAAACCGCCCCAACCTGTGATTACGGAAAGCGTGGTGAGCACGAGCATTGCAACGTACACCGCCATAATATAGGGCAAAATCAAGAAGTTGGACAAGATGAACAATACGGGCACTTCACCGAAGAAGTACGCGACGAACGGATAAGACGCGAGGTTGGTTGCAAAAGATATCGCGCATACGCTTGCAAACCTCCTACCAATACGGCGTTTGGGACTAATTTTGTTCACAATTTTATTGCCTGTTCTTTCAAACGGTCTTGCGAACATAAATATGCCCGCAACAGACGCAAAAGATAGCAAAAATCCTATATCCGCAATTGCGCAAGGTCTGAATATCAAAATCAATATTGCCGCAAGCGATAGCGAGGACAAATCGTCCCGTTTGCGCCCGAACGACGAGGCAAACATACTCACTCCGCTCATAACCACCGCCCTCAAAGACGACGCGGTAAACGAGCAAAGCATAGAATACAAGAAAGTCAACACAAGCACCACGACGAAACCGATTTTGGGATTTACCTTCAACTTCTTAAGCACAAAGTACAATGCCGCGGCAAGCGTAGACACGTGAAGTCCGCTGACAGCAAGCACGTGTGCAAGACCGCTCGCTTTGATGTTGTCGTACAAATCGTCATCAATCCCGAACTTGTCGCCCAGCACCAACGCTTGCGAAACGGACGCCGTGTAATCGTCGGTGTTCTCATACAAAATCCGCTTGATTTTCACTTGTAGATTGTCGGGAAATTTCAGCTTGCCGTCGGACAACTTCTTTATGAAAGACACCGATGCATTGTAGCGCACACCGCTTGAAACGTATGACGAATAAAACGTGCTGAATCTCTCATGAGTGCGGTATTTTATCGTGCCTTTGACAGTTACGAAGTCACCGGCGGAAAAATCGATATCGTCGGCGTAAATACTGCACTTTGCGCATGCGGAATATTCGAGCGCGCCTTCGCTTGTAGTTATGTTGTCGAGATAAAACGAGGCTTTGCCGTTTTCGTATAAAATCTCGCTCGAAACTTGCGCGGTGAAAGTGCCGGAATACGTCTTGATATCAACGGAATTATATTGCAAATTGGTTGCCGTCATCGATACAAAACCGACTAAAACGGCAAGAGAAATATAGAAAAATCTTCTTGATTTCTTGACGGCAACGACTGCTATATTTGAGCCGATAATGACAATAAAAAGCGCGAGATACCACCACACCGATTGAGTGTAAAGTGCCTCCGCAACAAGAATACCGAATATCAAAGCCACCGCGAAAAATACAATCGGTCTATAATTGAATATGCGTTTCCCCTTGATAGTCATTGCCCTTATCTTTTGTATACGTTTATCGCAATCGAAGTTTTATACACTCGATTGCGACAGTTAAAAGTTCTATTTGAGTTTTGAATATGATTTTATCTTCTGCCCGTAATAACGACGTCCGCACCCGTGCCGAGCACGTCTTTTGCCACTACGTCACCGATTTTCACGTCGTCGGAGCACGTAAGCGTCCCGATAAATTTGACGACGTCGAATATCATTTCTTTGGGAACGGTCGTAGAGGTTTTGCAAGAAGCGACACCGCCGTTTTGAAGTTTGACGAGCGTGGTCACGTTTCTTCTGGGGTGAGTGTACTCTTCCTTGCCGTACAACTCACCTCTTTTGCAAGTGTTTCCCGTGACGGTAACCACGCCGTCTTTTTCCTCTATCGTAAGCGGACAACCCATAGGGCAATTTATGCAAATAGTATTCATTTTTCCAACCTCACTACAACGTCCGAATCTATTGCGGATTTATCGAGCACGATATTGCCCATTTCACCGGGGGCAAGCACCATACACTTCTTTGAGAGCAACACTTTTCCGTTACATTCCGCAACGAGTTTGCAATTCTTGTAAACGTCACCGACACGGAAGAAGATTTGCACCTTTCCATCGCCTTTTCCCACTTTTTGAGGAAGCGCGTATCTCACGCCGTCCTTTGCGATGACGTTATACTGTTCCTCCGCTTTTTCCGCTTGACCGAGCGCATATTTTGCGGCGTATTCACCGGCAATTTCCGCCTCGTGCGAAACGTTGTCCACGAGGTCGTGCACGTGAAGCACGTTGCCACAAGAAAAGATGCCCTCGCAAGACGTCATTCGATGCTCGTCAACGACTGCTCCGTTGGTGATTCTGCTCATCTCGACGTGTGTGCCGTTGAGCAAATCGTTTTCGGGAATAAGTCCCACGGACAACAAAAGCGTGTCGCAATCTATATATTGTTCTTCTTCGAGTATCGGCTTTCTATCCGCGCCCACAGGTGCGTAATAAAGTCCCGTCATACGCGGTTTACCGACTATTCTCGTAATGGTGTGGCTATATTTGATTGGAATATTATAGTCGTCGAGGCATTGAACGATGTTACGTTTAAGTCCGCTTGAATACGGCATAAGTTCGAGCACGAGTTTGACCCTTGCGCCTTCCGTAGTCATACGACGCGCCATAATCAAACCGATGTCACCGCTTCCCAAAATCACGACTTCTTTGCCAACGAGATAACCATCAAGGTTGCAAATCTTTTGCGCCATGCCCGCGGTATAAACACCGGCAGGACGAGTGCCGGGGAGCGCGATTGCGCCGGCGGTGCGTTCTCTGCAACCCATTGCAAGCACGATTGCGCCCGCTTGTATCTTGCAAAATCCCGCCGTCGGAGACAACACGCTTACGGCTTTGTTTTCATCAAGGGACAACACCATACTTTCGAGCATAACGGTGATGTCCTCTTTTTCCACCATCTCTTTGAAGCGGTTGGCGTATTCGGGTCCCGTCATCTCTTCACCGAAGTAATGAAGTCCGAAACCTTGGTGTATGCACTGATTGAGGATACCGCCCAATCTCACGTCTCTTTCAAGAATAAGCGTGCTTGCGCCTTGCTTTCTCGCGGAAAGTGCCGCCGCCATACCCGCAGGACCGCCGCCTATGACAACTACGTCAAATTTGAGTGTGTTCATCATCTCACCTCCTTGACCTTGCATACCGCAATATTGGAGTCATCTCCGCCACCCTTTCTTACCTTGTCGAGAGGTATATCGAGTTCTCTTGCAATGATTTCCATAACTCTCGGGCCGCAAAAACCGCCTTGGCATCTTCCCATACCCGCGCGAGTGCGACGTTTGACGGCGTCCACCGTAGTTGCGGGAACAGGTGAATGAATTGCCTCCACAATCTCCGCTTCCGTGACCTTTTCGCAACGGCATACTATTCTGCCCCACGCAGAATCTTTCTCTATAAGCGCGTTAAGCGTTTTTTCGTCAAGTTCGGTAAGTCTATTGTGTTTGGCAACTTCCCTTACGAAATTCTCCTTAAGAGTTGCACCCGACTTTTTTGCAATAAGCTCGTCTATATATTCTGCTATTGCGGGAGCGGACGTAAGCCCCGGTGAGCATATACCGATTGCCATAAAGAAGTTGTCTTTTATCTTGGATTCACCTATCACAAAGTCGTGACCGATAATAGTACGCAATCCCGAATACACTCTTATGCATTTATTGTAAGCGGGCGTCTTGTAGGATATAGGCACGCTCTTCCTCAACGTATCGAGAGAGTCGAGCGAAGATGCCGTATCGTCGTCGTCAGTAGTGTCTACGGCGGTAGGTCCGTATATAACGTTTCCGTCCGCGGTCGGTGCTACGAGTACGCCTTTGCCGAGTGCGCTCGGAAGTTGGAATATAACCGTATGAACGTTCTTTCTTTCAGTATTGTCGAGTACGAAATAATCTCCTCTTCTATACGTGGTATCGTAATGTTCCGCACCCGCTTGGTCGTTTACTTGTGCGCCGTGTGCGCCCGCGCAGTTTACAATGTATTTTGCGGTAAATTCACCTTTGTTGGTTTTTACGATATATTCGTCGTTTTCCTTTGCAACGGATTGACTTTCGCATTCGAGCAAAACCTCTGCGCCGTTGAGCACCGCCCTGTCGGCGTATGCAATACATAGTTGGTAAGGAGATACTATGCCCGCCGTCGGAGCATAGAGAGAGAACGCGATATCGTCCGCAACGTTCGCCTCGAGCGCAACGGTCTTTTCTCTGTCCCATATCTCTACGGGAACGCCGTTTGCCTCCGCTTTCTCTTTGAGAATTTCAAGCCCTTGTAGTTGGTCGGCGCGCGCCACGACGATAGACGCACATCTATGATGCGGAACGTCGAGTTCCTTAACATCTTGCCACATGAGCTCGTTTCCGCGCACGTTGAATTTTGCTTTGAGAGTATTGGGCTCGCAGTCGTAACCTGCGTGAACTATACCGCTGTTTGCTCTTGTAGAAAAAGAGGCGACATCGTCGCACTTTTCGATAAGCAGAACTTTGATATTGCGCCTTGCAAGTCTGTCAAGTATTGCCGTGCCGACGATACCGCCACCTATTACGATACAATCGTATTTCATTGGTTATATTCCTCTAAAAATTGGATTTGTTATTATTTTTGCGAGGTTGCAACCTCGCAAAAGTGATATTGCGCCTTAGGCGCAGTGATATTCTCGCAAAGCGAGAGTGATATTTTTTTGCTTGCGCAAAAAGCGATATTCGCACGATGTGCGAGTTGTGGATTATTCCATTCGGGTGTGGGTGTCCCACCATATCGTCATTGCGTCAATGTCGAGTGAGGAAACTTGCTTGCAAGGGTTTCCCAACGATGATATTTTTGGAGTGATTGCATTTGCAGTTATGCAAATGTAAGCCGTAGGCTTGCGCTAAAGCGCACAATCACCGTGGAGCGCAAGCGTGGCAATCTAGCCGAAGGCGCACACACCAAGCAAGCGATATAGCGAAACTGTGGTAGGAGTTTTTATCCTTGCTATACTGATAGCGTATATCGGTTGCGCGGTAGCAAAGCAATAAATCTAGTGCGGCTAAGACAATGCGCACAGCTGCGTGTTGTCAATGCCGCAACGACGATTTTTGCTTATTTGATATTGAACTTCTTCTTGTACGCTTCCATATTATCTTTGATAATAAGCTCGGCAAATTCTCTGTTCTTCACTTGGAATACCGTCGTTTGCTTGCCTTCGAGTTGTTTGTACACTCTGAAAAAGTGCGACATTTCTTCCATAATGTGCGAGGGCAAATCTTCGATTTCCTTGTATATATTCCACGTAGGATCTTTGAAAGGAATTGCGATGATCTTGTAGTCCATCTCACCGCCGTCTTGCATCATCATTACGCCGATGGGATAGCATCTCACCATTGCCATCGGGACGATAGGCTCCGAGCAAAGCACGAGCACGTCGAGCGGGTCGTTGTCCTCACTGTAAGTACGCGGAATGAAACCGTAGTTTGCGGGATAGTGCGTTGACGTATAAAGCACTCTGTCCAAAATCAGTGCGCCGGACGCCTTGTCAAGTTCGTATTTATTTTTGCTTCCCTTGGATATTTCTATAACTGCCAAAAAGTCTGTGGTGGTAATTCTACTTTCATCAATGTCGTGCCAAATGCAACTCATATATATCTCCATTTATTTTAATACAAATATTATAAG
>URUQ01000024.1 GCA_900551145.1 uncultured Eubacteriales bacterium | reverse complement strand
TGTCATTGCGAGGAACGTAGTGACGTGGCAATCTAGGCGTAGCCGCACACACCAAGCAAGCGATATAGCGAAACTGCGACGGAGTCGCAACAAATATGGATAAATACACTATTACAAATCAAAATCACACTATCGTCGGTATCGACAGAGAAGATACCGTGGCGTTTTGGGGGATCAAATATGCCGAGGCAAAAAGATTTCAAAAGCCTGTATTGAAAAATCTCGAAAAGCATACCGAAGCGGTGGCGTACGGCAACTGTTGCGCACAATCGAGGCAGTTCTTTGACGAGAGCAAGTCCAAAAAGAAGATGGATTTGTTCTATTATAGAGAGTTCCGCGAGGGGCTTCGTTTCAAGTATGGAGAAGATTGCCTCAATCTCAATATTTACGCTCCGAAAGGCAAGAAAAACTTGCCCGTGCTGTTGTATATTCACGGCGGTGCGTTTGTAATATGTTCGAGTGACGAAAAACCGTTTGACGGACAATATATCGCAAAAGAGGATGTAATTTGCGTGTGTGCAAACTATCGACTCAACGTCTTTGGATATTATTCTGACGACAAAACGAGCAATCTTGCCTTTTACGATATGATTTGTGCAATCGAGTGGGTAAAAAACAACATTGCCGAGTTTGGTGGAAATCCCGACAACATCACTCTTATGGGGCAGAGCGCAGGCGCAATATCCTTGCAAAATCTCATACTTTTGCCCAAGGTGAAAAAAATGATAAAGGGTGCGATTATGCTTTCGGGCGGTGCGACGGTCTCGGGAATTTTTGCACCCAAGTCCAAAAAGAGAGCGATACGCTTTTTTAAGCGTGTCAAAAACGACCTCAAAAAGCGCGGAGAGGATATTCTCACCGCCGATTATCGAGATGTTTTTCTTGCGTGGAATAGGCAAACCAAGAAAAATCTTGCCATGTCTATGCTCTCGACGATGCCCGTTTTTGACGGAGAAATCGTGCGCAAAGACCTATACAAAAACGCCTATAAAGACGAACAAGTGCCGTGCATCGTGAGTGTGACAAAGGACGATTTGCTCAAAGGATATCTTGAAAATTGCGCGCAAAAGTGGCGCAAAAATGCCAACGGCAAGACGTGGCTAACACATTTTTATCACGATTTGCCCGGCGACGATATGGGTGCGTACCATAGTTGTGACCTTTGGTATATTTTTGGGCTTGAGCAACACGGTTGGCGCAAATTTGACGAAAAGGATTACGCAATCGCAACCGAACTTCGCAAACGCTATTGTGCGTTCGTGCGCAATCAAGATCCCAATTGCGACGGATATCCCGAGTGGAAAGAAAAAGGCATACTCACGTTAAAATAAAATTGATTAATGCGGAATATTCCAAAATTATTAATTATTAATTAATAATTATTAATTAAAAAAGACGAGTCAATTCTCGTCTTTTTTGTCGTCTTTTTTCTCGTATTTATCAAGGGTTTTTTGAAGGCTTTCGATTACCTTTTGGCGCAACGACTCGGGGGAGATGACCTCCACTTTGTAGTTGTATTGAAGCACCCAATACAACATTGCTTTTTCGCTTGCTTTGATAGTGGCGGTGAAGTGCGCGTCGTCTACGCGATTTACCACAAAGTCCGTGCCGAACCAGTCCGAAATCGTGTCCATCATATAGTTGCGACACTTTATCGTGACGGGAATGGGTTTGTCGTTGTACATATACGGAAGCGCGGTGGAAATCTCCTTGTAGTTGATACCCTTTTCAAAGCCTTTGTTTTGTTTCAATGGCTTTGCGTCCTCGTCCAAAATGGTTATATTGGTGATTTTGTCAAGTCGGTAGTATCCCACTTGGTCAAAAACTTCGTCGAACATCATAAGGTAGTAGCGTTGATTGTGAAGCAACATTTGATAGGGAGAACCTTTGTGTTCGAGAGAGGGGTGCAACGCCTTGTCCAAGCCCACTTTGTTATAGAAAAAGTGGATTTTTTTGCCGTTTTCGATGGCTTCGTCTATGACGTCGATATTGTAAAAGAAGTCTTTGTTGTCAGATTTGCCCCAATCCTTGACGGAATACACGTGCTTGACGTGGCTCTTGAAGTTATGCCCTCCGATAGAGATGAGCTTGTCTATGAGTTGCTTGGAGTGCGTGGGGTTGACGTTGCGGGATGCAAGCACGCTGTCTATGAGCAGTCGAAGCTCGGCATTTTCAAGTTTGCGAGAGGCAAGATACGAGCCTTCCTTGGAACTTTCTATATCGAAACCCATTTCTTTGAGGCACGCGATATTGCGCCCGACCGCCTTGCGTTCGCACTCTATGCCGTAATCTCTGTCAAGTTTTTCGATTATGTCTTGATGCGTGAGAGGATGCTCGAAATCGCTGTACTCTTCGAGTATTTGATATATGCGGAATATTAGCGTTTTTTTGGATTCGAATGCCATAATTGCCCTTCGTATAGAAATTTTTAAAATAGGATTGATATGTCCCGTTTTTGGTACATATTATATCATATTATATTCTTGCAAGCAAGGGGGAAACCCAAAAAAATATTGCAAAGGAAAAATAAAAATGAAATTCTATATGACACATATCAATAAGCAAAGCAGAGTGAGCAATTCGCAAATAGCGACGAAGGACGGCAAAATCGTATTCGTGCGCATCAGCCTTATGCGCAAAGCGTCATAACAACGACCGTTTTGGTTGCAGTGCACGGTTTTGTTTTTGTCCCCGTGCGTGCAAACTTTCATTCATACCTCTTTATTTATTTTTTCCGAGAAGCCCGACATCCCTGAAACGTCGGGCTTTTCGGTTGTTAAGGGCGAGCTTCTATTGTGGTTTGCGTTTAGCAGAAACCTCCGTCGCTGTGCTTGTGGTTTGCGGAAATTTTGAGTTTTTATATGATAAAGGCGTCGTTTTGCCGTTTATTTGCCAAAAATTGATTGAGTTGTATATTGTACTTTTTATATATTATGTGGTATATTGATATATAACGATTGGGGATTTGGAGTCAAAATGAAGAAAAAACTTTCAATAATCGCATTATGTCTCGTCGTTGTGATGTGCTTTATCGCGCTCGTTGCGTGCGACAGTATAAGCGGTGGCAAAGGCAATAACGGTGGCAATAACGGCGGAGGCGGTAGTAAGAACGAATGCGTACACGTCGATGCAAACGACGATAGCGTATGCGATAAATGCTATAGGGATTTGGACGTCTCGTGCGTACATATAGACGAGGACAACAACGGCAAGTGCGATAAATGCAAAGCGGGCGTCGTTGTTGATTTCGACATTTACGCAATCAACGATTTGCACGGTATGTACGTCGAAACCAACGACCAACCCGGCGTGGACGGTCTTACGACTTATTTCAACAAGAAAAAACAAGACGGGAACGTGATAATTCTTGCATCTGGTGATATGTGGCAAGGAAGCAGTGAGTCCAACAACACAAAGGGCAAACTTGCTACCGAGTGGCTAAACTATATCGGTTGCTCGTCTATGACGCTTGGCAATCACGAGTTCGATTGGAAAACGGACAAAATCAAGACGAATGCGGAACTTGCAAAATTTCCTTTCCTTGCAATCAACGTATATGAGCGCGCGACCAATCAACGCGTAGCGTATTGTCGATCATCTGTTATGGTGAAAAAAGACGGAGCAAAAGTCGGCATTATCGGCGCTATCGGAGATTGCTATTCTTCAATATCTGCAAGTATGTGCAAAGACGTATATTTCAAAGTCGGCAGTGAGCTCACCGCGCTAATCAAAGCGGAATCTCAAAATCTCAAAAAACAAGGTGCCGATTATATCGTACTGTCAATTCACGACGGATACGAGAATAGCAGTAGTTATTCTCAAAGTATTTCCAATAGCGATATGACGTGGTATGACGCGTCTCTTTCAAACGGATACGTTGATATGGTTTTTGAGGGACACACTCACCAATCGTATATGCTCGTTGACTCTTACGGTGTAAACCATTTGCAAGCGGGCGGTCAAAACCAAGGCGTGTCAAATGCGGTTGCAAAAATCAATTATGCCAACGGTAAAAGCACCACATCGACGAAGATCCTTGCAAACGGCACATACGAAAACGAAACACATGACGGAATAATCGATACGCTTGTCGAAAAGTATAGTAGCGAAATCGGCAATCCGGACGAAATCATCGGGGAAAACGGTCAATATCGCAATTCGTATGCGTTGCGCACCGCTATGGCAAGCGCATATTTGAGAAAAGGCCAATCGATGTGGGGAAGCGAGTACGATATAGTGCTTGCAGGCGGTTCTATCAATGTAAGATATCCGAGCTATCTGCCCGCCGGCAACGTTACGATGAGGCAAATTCAAATGCTCTTCCCGTTTGATAACGAAGTACAACTTTGTGCAATAAAAGGTGTAGATTTGCTCAATAGATACTTTAACAATACCAAGTATTATTATGCAAGAGGCAACAATGCCGACAGCGTTGAAGCAAGACTTAAAAACGGGCAAGACCTCAATAAGACTTTCTATATCGTGTCCGATTCTTGGAACTCCGATTATTCCATTAATAACCTCACCGTAATCAAAACACTCGGAGACGTTTGCTACCCGAGAGATTGCCTCGCAGAGTATATAAAAGCAGGATTGTTTAGATAACAAACAAGCGTTAAAATTACAAAAACGGCACTTTAAGTGCCGTTTTTGCTTATGTTAAATGGTGATATTGCAATAAAAGCGTCGTTTTGCAAGGTTTGGAATTTGCCTATAATCAACGATTGTTCGCGTATAGATTATATAGTTTTTCAAACGCGGGGATAGAGCGTGCAATCATATCGTGGTTTACGCAATAGGCAATGCGCACGTAGCCTTTTACGCCAAAATCGTCTGAGGGAACAAGCAATAAGCCAAACTGTTTTGCATTGTCCGCAAAGCGATTTGCGTCCTCTTCGAGTGCTTTCACAAACAGATAAAACGCGCCGTCGGGGTGTAAGCAAGTGTATCCGATTGTCGTGAGTGAGTCGTATATCAAATCGCGATTGCGCTTATATGCGGAGATGTCGGGGAGGGCGTCGACGCATTTTTCAACCACTTTTTGATAAGTCGCGGGTGCGCACACGTAGCCGAGCGCTCTGCCCGCTCCGCAAACGGCAAGATACAAGTCTCGGGCGTTTTGTGCTTTTGGATTGACCGCGATATAGCCTATGCGCTCACCGGGGAGAGACAACGACTTGGAATAACTGTAACACACCACGCTATTCGCATAGTAGTTCATTATATACGGAACGGTTACGTCGTAGGCAAGTTCGCGATACGGTTCGTCGGAGATTATGAAAATCGGGTGGCCGTACTCTTTGCTCTTTTGCGATAGCACGTCGCAAAGCGATTGCACGGTGCTTTGGCTGTAAACGACTCCGCAAGGGTTGTTGGGGGAGTTGATAATAACCGCTTTTGTGCTGGCGGTGATTGCGCTACCAAGTGCGTCGATATCTATTTGAAAATCTTTTTCTTTGCAAGGCACGCAAACGACTTTTCCGCCTTGTGCTTCGATAAAAACTTTGTATTCGGGGAAGTACGGCGCGATTATAACGAATTCGTCGTTATCTTCACAAAGTGCGCGCAAGGTTATGCAAAGTGACGCCGCCGCTCCGCACGTCATGTATATATCGTCCGCTTGCACGTTTGCTCCGAATTTGGAGCGGATATGTCTTGCAACCGCCTCTCTCACGCCTTTGTCTCCTTGCGCGGACGTGTAGCCGTGAAGGGCGGTTGAGTCTGTATCGCATGCAAGAGATAAAAGCGCGTCTTTTACGCAATCGGGTGCAGGAACGTTGGGATTGCCGAGCGAAAAATCGAATACGCCGTCGACACCGACTTCTTCGGCGCGCTTTTTGCCGTATTCAAACAATTCTCTTATGGCGGAACGCTTGCTTCCCAACTCATACATATCTGCGTTGAACATAATTCACCTCGTATATATTGAGCATTATATCACTTGATATGGCGTTTTTCAAGTGATATAATTTTTATTGAGGTGTTATATGAGCATGACCTATCCGCAAGACGAACGTACTTTGGCTACGCTTGAACAATTGAAAGAAGCAATACGAACACACAACAGAATCGTGGTGTTGAGCGGTGCGGGAATTTCCGTGCCGAGCGGTATCCCCGATTTCAGAAGCGCACACGGACTGTATTCCACCAAGTATGGCAATTTCAATGCGGAAGAGATAATTTCGCACGACTTTTTCTTGTCGCACGTCGACGTGTTTTACGAGTTTTACAAGTCCAAAATGCTTTATCCGAGCGCAAAGCCCAACGCTATGCATTTCCTTCTCGCGCGCCTTGAAAGAGAGGGTAAGTTATCTCTCGTAATTACGCAAAACATAGACGGGTTGCACCAAGAAGCGGGCAATAAACGCGTGTGTGAATTGCACGGCTCTGTGCATCGCAACCATTGCGAAAGATGCGGAAAGTTCTTTGACCTAAACTATATAACCGCATCGACCGGCACTCCCGTATGCGACGACTGTGGCGGAATTATAAAGCCCGACGTAGTGCTTTACGGCGAGATGCTAAATAATAAAGATTTGAATAATGCCGTGAGAGCGTTGAGCCAAGCCGATATGCTCATCGTCATAGGCACGTCGCTCGTAGTGTATCCGGCAGCGGGACTTTGCGAGTACTTCGACGGGGATACCACGGCGGTTATAAACAAGTCCTCAACGTATATGGACGCAAAGGCGGATATCTTGATAAACGACGATTGCGCACTCGTTGCCGAGTGGTTGGATAAAAACTTATAATTGCACAGCGAGCATTTTATATATGATAAAACGGCATATAAAGTGCCGTTTTTTTGCTTTTATATTGAAAAAGTTACGTTGTGTTTTACTCTCAATACGCCTATTCATCGTGTGCAATAGCGTTAAATTACGGTTACGCTTTTGGCGAGATTGCGGGGTTTGTCCGGGTTGAGGTTTAGGCATAGCGACGCGGTAAGCGCAAGGTTTTGCAAGGGCAACACGGATAGAATCGGATATAGCAATTCGTCCTTGACGAAGGGTAGATACGTCGTTTTATTTGCCCCCACGTCACCCACCGACGATAGCGCAATTACGTATGCCCCGCGCGAGCGGAGTTCGCTTATGGTTGCCTCTATGCGGTGTTTGTCGCTCGAATCGGTGATTATCGTAATCACTACGCTTTTGTCATCGATAAGTGCGATTGCGCCGTGTTTGAGTTCTCCCGCTTGATAGGCATCCGTCATCTTGTAGGTGATTTCCTTAAACTTCAACGCCCCTTCTCTTGCCGTGACGTTGTCTACGCCTTTGCCCACGAAAAACAGATTGGCTTTTTTGATTTTTTCCTCGTACAATACGGGCATTTGGCAGTCTCTTATCGCTTGGATAAGTTTTGCCATATCTTCTTGCGAAAAGTCTTTCTCGGCGCACTTTTTTGCAATGAGATATAGTGCAAGCAATTGACAGTTGTAGGACTTTGTTGCGGCAACTGCAACTTCCGCACCCGCGTCGAGCAAAAACGTTTTGTCCGCTTCGAAGCAAATACTGCTACCGTTGACGTTGGTGATTGCAATGGTCGTCGCGCCCGCTTTTTTGCACTCGGAAAGCGCAATGAGCGTGTCGGCGGTCTCGCCGCTTTGAGTTATGAAAATGCAAACACTGTCCTCGTCAATAAATTTTTCGCTGTCGAATTCGCTTGCTACAACCGTTTCGCAAGGAATACCGAGCAATTTTTCAAAGACGTATTTGCCGTATAATCCCGCGTGATAGGCAGTTCCGCACCCGCAAAAATAGATTTTGCGCGCGCTTTTGATTTTTTGCACCGATTTTATATCGAGAGAGTGCGTTATTTCCCTGTAAGTGCGTGACATCGCGTCTGGGATTTCGTCGATTTCAGAGCGCATATGGCAAGAACACTCTTTGGGCGCAACGCGCTTGATTTTCATCGTTTGTTTGGATATTGTTTTTCCGTCTTTGAAAAACAGCACGCCTCGCGGAGTGATTTTTGCACATTCTCCGTCTTGCAAAAGTACGATCTTGCGCGTGTGTTTGGATATCGCCAAAGTGTCGCTTGCGACGAAGTTTTCTTTTTCACCTATGCCGACCGCAAGCGACGCGCCGAAACGTCGCGCGTATATTGCGTCGTCTCCCGCTTTGATTGCGAGGAAAGTCGTCGCGCCTTGGAGCATTTTGCCAACTTTTTCTATTGCGAACGGCATATCCGACGTGTCTTCGAGTGCGATAAGGTGCGCGATTATTTCGCTATCGGTGGAAGAGAGGAAGGTTACGCCTCTTGCAAGCAAGTTTTTTTTGAGCTCGTCGCAATTGGTGATTACGCCGTTGTGCACGATTGCGATTTGTCCGTCAAAAGATATATGCGGGTGCGCGTTCTGCGCGTTGGGCGCTCCGTGCGTCGCCCAACGCGTGTGACCAATGGCAACGCGCGTTGTCAAGTCCGGGAGTATGCGTTCCAACTCCTCGACGCGCCCTGCCGTCTTATATAAGTGGATATCATCGTCGGTAAGTGCAATCCCGGCACTGTCGTATCCGCGATATTCCAGCGTCTTTAAGCCGTCAACCACTATGTTTTTTGCATTCTGATATCCAGTATAACCTACTATTCCGCACATAATTCAATATATGACGAAGGGACGCACGTGAGTGAAGATTTGCCTCGCTACTTTTCAAAAAGAGTGAAAATCGAGGCTTTTCGATGTGGACAAATCACAGTATATGTTGTAGAATATCTATTAGTTAATATTCGGAGGCATAGTTATGTCAAACGCAACAATAATCGCAGTCGCCGGCAAAGGCGGTGTGGGCAAGACTTCGCTTGCGGCAACTATCGTGCGTACGCTTGTGGACAATTTCCCTAATAAACGCATTCTCGCAATAGACGCAGACCCCGCAGTAGGGCTTTCCACCGCGCTCGGAGTCGACGTCAAAATGACCATTGACGATATAAGAAAAAGCATTATCGAAAACGTTGAAGACGGTAACAATCGCGGTGCGATAGAGTTGCTCAACGAGGCGCGTTTCCGCATATTCGACGCTATGGCGGAAAAGGACGGATATGCCTTTATAGCAGTCGGTCGTCCCGAAAGCGCGGGTTGCTATTGCAAAATCAACGCTTACCTCAAAGACGTCATCAGCCTCTTGTCCGAAGAGTTCGATTACGTCGTCATAGACGGTGAGGCCGGCATCGAACAAATCAACCGCAGAGTTATGGAAAAAGTCACGCATCTTATCCTCGTTACGGACCAATCCAAAAAGGGCAGAGACGTGTGCAAGACTATAAAGAAAGTCGCGGACGAGCTCGTTATGTACAAGCATATCGGCATCGTAGTCAACAGAGTTACGGACGAGGAAATCGTCAAGAATCTCGACTACGACGGAGTGCAATTGCTTGCAGTCATCGGTGATGATAAGAACCTTGCGACGTTTGACCTCAAAGGTGAAAACGTGTTTGATTTGCCAAATGACTCAAAAGTGGTAAAAGGAGTACAAACGGCACTTAAAGCGCTTGATGTTATCAAATAAACCTTGTTTTAATGCAAAAACTCAACTTTTAAGTTAATGGACGGTATAGAAAATTGATAGGCATTTTCGACAAAGAAATAAAGGCTTTATCCCACGTTTTCGAGGGGACAAAAGTCACCAAATACGGTTACGACGAAAGCAAAGTTTTGCCGACGAGCGAGCATAGCGAACTCGTGTTGCTCAAAGACTGCGCATTCGAGCTTGGCGGCAGTGACAAGCCGTGTGCGTGTGCTACGGTTGTTACGGACGATATTCCGCTCGTCAATCAAACGGTAGTCGTCGGCAAGGAACTCAAAGATATAAAGAAGGATTGCTCGTATGCCAAAATCGTCATACTCGGACTCAATTATACGCCCGAAGAGGAGCAAGGAATTTTCGATTTGACCAAGTCGCTCGAATATGCCAAATACAAAGAAAACGTGCAAGGATTTATGATGCGCGCTTCCGCAATTTCGCATAGAGAACAAGTGAGGGTAAGCAAGAGCGCAATCAAAAACGGATTGACTTTTGAAAAGCTCGGAGATACCACCATTGAAAACTACCTTTCAAAAGACGTTGTGAAAAACGTCACCGTAATTTTCGTCGCCGACGAGGACGAACTCTTTGAGGATATAACCGCGTTTGCGTCGCGCACTTCGGATATTCTCGACGCGTTCAACCACATCCTCGACAACGTGCTCGTGGACTGCGCTCATTGCAATCTCAAACAAATTTGCGACGAAGTGGAGGGTATGCGCGAGATGCACGTCAAAATGGCAAAATAAGCCTTTGATTGCGCCGTTTAAGTTTTAGCGCCCAAACGAGCCAAAATTATTGACAACGCGCCGTCGCTGTGATATTATAAGCAAGCTAAATATTGAAATTTCGGCAGATACGGAGAAGTACCCAAGAGGCCGAAGGGGCTCCCCTGCTAAGGGAGTAGTACGAGAGAATCGTAGCCAGGGTTCAAATCCCTGCTTCTCCGCCAACGAACCGCTAAACTGCTACTAAATAGTAGGGTTTGGCGGTTTTTCTTTTGCCCTGCTTCTTTGTTTTGATTACAATTTTTGCTTGATTATCAGTACTTTTTTACCCCCTTATTTAGTATGTTTATTTGCTGTTCTTCGTGGTCTATATTGCAGTGAGTATATACGCCTAGCGTTATAGCCACATCTGTATGTCCGCACCATTTAGAAATTGTTTTTTCGTCAATTCCCATTTCGTAGCACCTCGTTGCGAAAGTGTGTCGAAGCGAATGTATCTTTATCGGCTTCTTTTCTAGTTTTGCGTCTATCAAGATTTTTTGCATATGCCTATATGCGTTGGCTTCGTTCAAACAAAACAGCCGTGCCGATTTGTCCAGCGTTCTATATTTTTGCAGATACGGGAAAAGGGCGTTTGATATTGGCGCAATTCTAGTGCCTGCTTCGGTTTTCGTTTCGTGGACTGCGCCTTGATAGTATGTTTTCGTTATGGAAATAGTGCGATTATCAAAATCAATATCGCCACGATTAAGCGCAAGGGCTTCACCTCGTCGCAATCCTGCATAAAGGCATACGAGATACATATCTCCGTACTTATCGTTTTTGCAAGCGGTAACAAAACGCCGTTCCTCGTCAAGCGTAAGTGCGTATCCCGCTTCTTTTTTATGCTTTGGCAGTTCTATATTTAGAAACGGATTGTAATCGATTGTACGCAATTTTAAGGCTTTATCGAACATCTGCTTTAATTGTGATAAAATATGCTCTCGTTCGCGTGGATAGGGTATTTGATTAAATATTTTTTGCACCGCTATGCAGTCAACGGACGAAATAAGCATTGAGCCGAAAAGAGGGATAATATAATTGCGGTTTATTCCGTCATACTTTTGATATGTAAGAGGTCGCAATTTATCTTTCTTGTATGTTTCCAACCACTCAACAGCCCATTCTGCAATAGTAATATTGCACGATGGTTTCATCGTGTTTATCGATTGCTGTTGCAAAAGGTTTATTAAAATGTCGAGTTTATCTTCTATGCTCATTTTCCTATATAAGTACGGAAGCCGTAAGACACTGCGAAAATCTTACGGCTTCTAATATTCCTACTCTACAATGAGAGCGAGGGGGCTAGGTTGAAATATGTTTTCGCAGTATATTTTCAGTTTACCTCTGCAAATAGAATAGTATATTTTCAGTTTACTGTCAAGAGGTTTTTACAAAAAAAGTAAATTTTTAGTGTACTAACCGAATTTTTATGCTATACTGATAAAAAAGAATGGAGAAGAGAATGGCACAGAACAAGTTTTCGCTAGACGAATTAGTCGTTGCAATGCAACCAATATTTGACGAATACGCCGATTTGAGAATTGAAAAGGGTATTGATTTTGCGCAGTCTTTTACGGTTGATTTTATAAAAAAGACGATGAATAAATCGATTAGTCAGTTGCCTATATCGCAAAAAGACTTTGCCGACAGGATAGGCGTATCGAAACAATATATCACGGCGTTGAAAAGCGGGCGTATTATTCCAAGTTTGGAGATGTTTTTCGTAATTCTTTTTGAAATATATCTCGTTTTGCCTCGTGAGAAATCGTCCCGTTGACAAGCACATATTGAGTATAGCCGACTTTTCCCAAATAGTCGTTTTCAAAGGTAGTTTCGTATTTGCGGACTACCTCTTTTTTATCTAGAATAAAGGATATGTTTTCGCAATTCTCTATCTCGGTTGGCTCTGTCAATCCTTGTGAAGTGAAGAAAGAGCGATTTTCAATCAATCTATCATCTGCTCCGTCTTTGGTCATATACTTCGTGATGTATGCGCCCACATTGTCCACGCTATCAATTTTGTTTATTTTTATAAAGCCGTTTCCCCATATCTCCGCAAGCGTTTTTGCGTTGATATACGGAAGATTGCAAAGTATGTGATAGTGAATAGCACCACGCTTTTGGAACTCAACGACAGCGATATATTCCAACTTGCCATAACCTTGCTTTTTGCAAAAGCGGTTAAGGCGGAGGACGAATTTTTTGTATTCATTGTTTGCGTATTTCAAGTCGGTTAAATTTTCCTTAAATGTTAGAGTGAAGAATTTGTTTAATTGAGGATTTGCGTTCGCAAGTCTGCGCACCCTAGAACGCGCACGATACATAACTTTTTCTCGGTTTTCTTTCTTCGTTTCGTCAGTCGTTGTTTTGCTTGCTCGTCCTGATTTGCTTTGGGATTGCAGACCTTTTGAATATCCGTTCTCATAAGTAAATACTTCGAGGATATTTCCCGATAAAATCACTTTATTTTGTATGAGTTTGAATGAATTTATAGTTTTCACTGCGAGCAGTTAAATACCTATAATCAAGTTAAGAGCAAAGCGGAGATTTTGGACGATTGCCATTGTGGCGGTGGGGCATCTGCTCCCACCCACCGCCACCGCAGTATGCACCACTACACAATGTTTGCGTTTGCTACCGAGTTTGCGTTATGCTGTCAAAAGAGAAAGTGTTTTCAATCTCGTTCGGCGGTGTGCCTGTCCGTCCTCGTACATCTAATCGTTAGTTTTTAAGGTTGCAACAATACCGCTTACGCTCATAGTTGTACGCCATTGAAAAGGGTTTCGTTTATACACGGCACTTTGCCACTAAATAGTCAGCGTGATGTAGTTTATAATTCAAATCCCTGCTTCTCCGCCAAGCAAATCAAGCACTCTGGAAAGAGTGCTTTTTTGTTGCCGTTTTGCGGGATTTCGCGCATATCGTATATGCGCGGGCAACATCGTTGCCGAACCCTGTCACCGCCAGGCTGACCGCAAACGAAAAGAGCCGCAAGCGCAAAGCATTTGCGGAAATTGAGTGCAACGGACATAGCAAACAAA
>URUQ01000023.1 GCA_900551145.1 uncultured Eubacteriales bacterium | reverse complement strand
TACACCGTCTAATTCGTCGGCAGCGTCAGATGTGTATAAGAGACAGCTTCAAGTGGTGATTTATTGTCGCTAAAGGCTACAAAAATATAGAGCCGTCAAAAAAGACGGCTCGTTTGCTTTGTAGCTCGTGCACAAACTTACAGTGTTATCCAGAGCGCGGGGACGACGCCGCCTTCCGCGACAAGGTTCGGGGAATTTATAACGCCTTTATTATCCCTGTACAGAACGAAGGTCGTGTATCCCTGATTGCCGACGGCGAGAGAGGGCGAGCGAGTGTACCAGGTAACATAATCCTTTTGGGTGTTACCCATCGATACCCCGTGGAATTTAGCAAAATCGGATGCTTGCAGGTTTCTTGCGGGATCTTCCGCTAATACGTCCTTATTAAATCCGTACGCCGTGGTGGTAACGTCTCGCAAAGACAACAAGAATATCTTATCGTCCGTATCTTTGCATTGGTCTGCATACTTGTTTTTCCCTGCGTTTTCCCCGTAGCCGTAATAGTTCGGGTACTCGTTCGGATTACAGCTTCTCGCGCTGTTGTCGAGGTGCGTGGTTTGTATGATTTCCTTTTGCAAGTCGTTGAAAACCTCGTTGTAGAAGGTCTCGTTAAGCCAACTGCGTATGAAACTATATTCCCAGTTGTTGGCGTAAATTCCGTCCGGGACACCCGGCGAATTGTTGTACGAAGCAAGTAAGTCGTCACGAATCTCGCTCTTTCTGTCGGGCTGCATCGAAAAGAAATCCAAAGCAATATCGCTCATAATAAAAGCGGAATTCTCGTTTGTCGTGAGGATTCTCCACTTTATCGGTTCATACTTAAACCAGTATACGTTTAATTTGTAATAGCCGTTGTCCGTAATTTTATCGTACAGAGCATCAATCCCCGACGCGCGATAGTCGTTCATTTGGACGCCGAGGTATTTCGTGCCGTTATATATAACTATTTTTTGCCACATATAAGTAGTACCCTCGTGACTTTCCCAATTATAAGGATTTGCATTATCACGCGGAAGGGGTGGCGTCCCTGCCATTTCGTTGAGTTTCGCAACGACGTTTTCGTCGCGCTCTAAGGTTTGCGGCCAGTGGCCGAAATAGATATAGTCGCCGTCGCGCGTGTAACGAACGGGATTAAGCTCGTTGCAGGTGGTACAAACGTCGCAAACGTAACTATGCTTGCCGTTGGCGGGGATTTCCACTTTCGTATTATAATCGCAACCCTCGCGCTGACATTCGTCGTATTCCTCCCAGCCGGGCAAGCAATCGGGTTCTTTTGCTTCGTGGTGTTTGAGAAGGTGTCCGAGAGCCTTTTCGACGTATCTATCCCCCTTTGTGTTGTAGTCGCAACCTTCGCGATTGCAGGTGGAATAGCCTCTCCAATACCCGTCCTCGGTGCAGGTTGCGTCGTACGGATCGTGCCATTGCAAATCGTGTCCGAGAGCGGGCAAACCATTATAATCGGTGTAATAATCGCACCCCTCGTTGGAACATTTTAAATACTCCTCGTTGCCCCACCTCTCGCAAGTCGGCTCAACGCGCGGCACGGTTATGGACAAATTATGCCCCGTGGCGGGTATTTCCTCGTACCCTTCGGTTTTTCCGCAATAATGCTCACATCTTTTGTACGCTTTCCAGCCGATTTCGGTGCAAGTCGGCTCTTTTGCGGCAACGTCCTGCATATCGTGTCCGATAGCGGGTATCGGCTTCTGCTCGGTATAAGTACATCCCGGATTTATGCAACGTTTGCCGTGGGTAAGTCCGTCTTTTTCGCATCGGGGATCGTAACCTTTTTCTTCGCGCAGGTTATGATCGGCAAGTTCGCCGTATTCAAAGGTTTCTCTGCCCAGACTGCCGCAAATACTGCAAACAAGCCTATACACAGCCTTCCTTTGGCATGTTGCATTGTCCACAAGGTTTCTGTCGGTAACTTTTTCGACATAACTGTGTATATGCTGTTGATCGGCATTTACCAGGCCCGCAACGACAAAATACGAAAAACTCGTCGTTTCAAAGTAAATATTGTTGCCGTCTGCCGTCGTTGCGAGTTCCTCTACCGTGTTATCGCCCTTGACGTGATAGGTAACGTAACCGTCAGACTCAAACGGTTTCGGCATGGTGATTCTGACCTTGCCGCTCGGTTGCACCTTTTCGCCGTCTTTGGTAAGGGTAATGTCGAATACGGCAACGCGTGCGCTGTCGTACGGCTTATTGATTGCCGAAATAGCCGCCTTGCCTTGCTCGCTGTCCGCAGAATGATGTATGCTGCTCAGCACGGAGTCGCTTTCAAACACGCCCTCCGCGGTAATGCCGCTTTCGGCAGTCAGTTTGCTTACTTCTCCGTTTTTATCGCCGCAAGCGACCAGCGTAAGACACAGCGACAACGCAAGCGCAAGCGCAAAGAAAAGTAATGATTTTTTCTTCATTGATGTCTCCTTTATAGAACACGACACGAATAAGCGGGTTTTTACGCCCGCTTATCCGTTATTTTGATCAGATAATAACTTTTAAGTTATTTTTCTACGATTTTGCCACCCAATATATCACCGGGATCCTTATCAAGTTTTATAATAACTCTACCGTCGGAAGGAATTGCGAAACCACTTGCGCTTGTTGTGCCTCCGGCTATGATTTCTGTAATCGTGGCTTCGCCCACTTTTGTGCCATCCTTCTTGTAAATCTCAACCGTTTGTCCGACCTGGAAGTATCCCTTTTCAACAGTCGCGTAAATCCTTTTTTCTTCCGCTTCTACGATTTGGATCGGACCGGAAGTTGACTTTTCGGTTAACTTCTCAACAACCGTAATCTCAACTGTCGTTACGGATGGGGATTTGGTAACGATTTTGTAGTTTTCCATAACAGGGTTCGTAATGTTTGCTATTTTAAGGAAGAAGCAATCAATCGTTACCTTCTTTTTCTGGTCAGGGACAAGCTTAGAACCGTTGGTTTGCAACCCTGCTTTTTCGTTGTTAAGCCAAAGTTGGATTTTCTGACCTTCGATAAGATTATCGTATTGTCCGAGTAAAAACGTTTTGCCGCCATCATTCGACAGAGTGTTTTGGTTAGGACCGTAACCAAGTTTGAGCACGAACTCATACGGTTTGATGGTGAAAGTCTTTATTTCGGAAACCGCTTCCGCCCATTCGTCCGTTGCCGTGACGCCGATGCGGTATTCATACTCGGCTGCGTTCGTGAGAACGTTGGCGGCGTTCAAATTTCTTCCCCATTCTCCGCCAACTTCACGGAACTCGACGTATTTTTCGCCGGAAGAAATAGGCGTGATATTTTCTACGCCGCCTTCAATTGAAGGGGTGCTTAATTTGTAAACTAGGTTTTCATAGGTGAAGTTCGCCACTTGCTTTCCGTCGTACGTTTTATCTTCAATGCTCTTGACGGTAAGCGTTCTTGATTTCGCCTTCATAGTGAATTTGACGAACGTGTCTCCGAAATTGTAGTTGGCACCTTCCGCATATTTAATGTGTACTCGGAACGTTCCCGTTTTAAAGTTTATTACTTCTTCTTTTGTAAGGTTACGACTCCAAACGCCATTTTCAAGTTCTTGTTCCCAGAAGATAGTCCTTTCGCCGTAACCGGTGCCGATTTCAACGTAATTTGTTGTGGGATCGGGGATACTCTGTGCGCCGATAACAAGATTATTGAATGCGTCTGCATTGCTGATTGTAAAGTCGACGATGTCTGCTTTGACGATGTCCACGTTGACGTTTTCTATTGCAAGGCTGTAATTGCCCGCATCTTTTCCGGTGATTTCAAAGCTTTGGACTGCCGCGCCGACGTTGGCACTTTCCATTGTAACGGTAATCATTGCTTCGTCGCCTGTAAGCAATTCGGCGGGTTCGCCTGAGAAAACATTTGAATTATTGTATGGAGGCTCCCAGTCAACGCTGATTACCATGGGGGTGATTGCAAAGTCAAAAGTTTTTGTCGCGGATTTCCACTCTGCCGTGCCTTCTACGCTGACATTGACGATATATTCGCCGGCTTTCTTCGGGGCGGTTGCGGCGTAAGTATTGTCGTCCGCGCCTTTTGCCTTGAACATAATTGTGGGTACGCGATTGCCTTCAATTACGAAATCGTCTTTCGTAATCGCAAGAACTTCTCCGTCATATTCCTTGCCAAGCGTTTTGCCTTCTGCAAGTTTAATTTCGTTGTCTTTTGCGCCAAGTGCGTCGATTGCTTCGGTATAGCTGTATTCGCATACCGTGCAGGTGAATTTCTTTTCGCCGACCACGCCGTAGTCCGCTTCTTTCACAATTTCTTCGTCAAAGGTATGCGCGGCGAAATTGCCCTTTATTACGTCATGCGTGGGAGCCGTTGCGTCACAGGTCGATTCGTGCCAGTGTCCCGACTCGTCTTTTTTCCATTCCTCGCCGTAAGTGTGCGTTGCGGTGTCGGAAATTGTCCTTTCGGTTTCGTATCCGCATTCACATACGCCCTTTTCGACTTTGTCCGTGTGAAAGCCTGCGGGCGTTTTTTCTGTCCACGTGAACACGTGCGGGGTTTTCTCCGTCGTGTCGGTGTGCTGCTTCGTGGTGCATTCGTGCCAGTGATTTGTTTCGTCAAACTTCCATTTGCTTGAAAACTCATGTTTATTTTTGTTGCAAGCGGTAAGAACCGAAAGCGACAAAACAAACATCAACGCTATCGCCAAAATAGTGAACAGTGATTTTCTTTTCATGGTTTTCGTCTCCTTTTTTCTAAATTGATTTATTTCAAACCGCAAATCGAGAATTGCGTTCTAAAACCGTTGTTTGTTGTGTTTGTATGCCTTTGTCGGATTATTTTACCACAACGCTATACTTATATTTAATCGTTCCCATTCCCGATTGGATATTGCTCTGTATAATGGTCGTTTTATCTGCTGACAACTCAAACGTTGAGCCGGCAAGCAATCCGTATTTGTGCGCGGGGATTTCTTTTTCCATATCTTCTTGGCTGTCATAGAACACGATAGCAGAGCCTTTAATCCTGTACAACAGCGTTCCGATGCCTTTGCCTTTATCGTCTTCTTCGCCCGGGTTTTGATCAAAAGTCACCGACACGGAATCTTTATCCGCCGCAAAAACGAGCGTAATTATTGATGCCTTATGAGTTTGTATAAACTGTTCTTCCGTCATTTCCATTTCCGCGAGAATCGCTTGCTTGACGGCTTCGGACTCCCACTCGACGGTTGCGTCGACTTTATTGAAAGTCTTGCCCTTGATGTCGGCAGTCGCCCACTTTGCGTAAAGCGTGAAAACTCTTGCCGGCATATATGCAAAACTGAATGCCGTGTCGGAAAGCGTTACGCCGCCATCCGTGCTTTCATACCAGCCTGCAAAAACAAAACCGTCTTTGGTGGGAGCGGCAGGAGCCGTAATCGCCGCGCCTGCGCTTGCCTTAACGGGTTGTACCGCGCTGCCGCCTTTGCTGTCAAAAGTTATAGTATATTCTGTTTCGGCAACAAGTTTATCAATCTTCTCGGTCTTTTCTCTGCGGCAGACCGTGCAGGTGTAAACCATAGTGCCTTCTTTTTCCGTGGTAGGCTCAACAGTCACGTTGCCGCCATCCCAGGAGTGCTCGGCTTTGTCTTTGGTTTCCTTGCAGCCCTTGTCTGCGCACGCGTGCCAATGATGAGTTTCGTCGTTGCTCCATTCTTCCGAAAAGTTGTGTTTTCCGTCCTTGTTGCAAGCGGTAAGCACCGAGAGCGACAAAACAAGCATCAACGCTATCGCCAAAATAGTGAACAGTGATTTTCTTTTCATGGTTTTCTCCTTTTGATTAGATTGTTTTTGATTCATATATTTCAAATCGCGTTTGGGATTGGCGATGTGAAATCAATTTTGCATTATTGCAAAATGCGTACTTTTCAAGGCAAAATACGGCACATAAAGTACCGATTTTGTCAGTCTTTATTCTTTTTGCTCTTGTTCTTCAACTCCTCGCACTTGCGCTTAAATGCCTCGCCGAGGTCTTTGAAGTTCTTTTTCTTGATCGCAAACCAGAAGATTGCAAATCCGCCGATTCCTGCAAACAGCAACGTCCGATTACGATACCTGCAATTTGTCCGCCCGAAAGTCCGTCCTTTTTGGCAGGCGGGGTGATTTCGCCACCGCCCGAAGACTTATCTTCATATACAGCCGTAGCCTTCTTCCGATTTATTCGCACTAAAAGTGAACGGTTCTGTTCCAGTAGCCTCAATTTTGTAGTTGCTACCGTCTTTCGCCTTGTATTCTACGCCCTTCAATGCATTAGGAAGTTTGCCCATATGGGTTTTTCTATCAACGTCATTACCGCCTGTTTTGACGATTGTCGGCGCTGTTCCGTCTTCTCCTACCGCATATGCTGCAAAAGTCGTGCTTGCAAATACAATGCCGAGCATAAGCACAAAACATACCACAAGAAGCGTCATCGATAGTCTTGTTTTTATCAATGTTTGTTTCATATTAGGTTCCTTCCTTCGATGTTGTTTTAGGGCGAGTTTCGCCCTCGGTTTGCCGAGAAATTTTTATCGACAATTCTTGAAAATTTATCATTGTTATGGTATAGTGATTTATACAATAAAGGTATAGGATATATTTCCTAAAAATATATCAACACTATATCATCATCAAAAGTATATGGATTAAAGTGTCGCGTGTCCCCTACCCAAACCCCCAAAAGGTAGGGAAAATTCAAAAAAGTTTGGATTTTTTTCAAAATTTTTTGTCGGGCACTTCCTGCGGATTGCTTCGCAAAACAAGGAATCTCTTTATGAAAAAAACTTTGCCGATAATCGTTTTTATTTGTATGCTTGCGCTTTTGCTTTTCGGGTGCGACAGGCAAGAAACGTTGCTCAATCCTCAAAAGCCGGTCACGCTCACGATGTGGCACGTCTACGGCGAGCAAGCGGATTCGCCAATGAACAGATACGTTGAGGATTTCAACCGCACCGTCGGCAAGGAAAAGGGCATCATAGTCAACGTTACTCTCATGTCCAATGCATCGCAAATCGGGCAAAAACTCGTCAATGCTCAAAACGGAGTCGCCGGCGTACCGGCGATGCCCGATCTGTTCTTCTGCCACAACTCAAATGCGCAAGAACTTGGCGCAAACAACTTGCTCGACTGGCAGGACGTTTTTTCGGCAAGCGAACTATCGGATTTCATTGGCGAGTTTGTCTCTGACGGCATGGTTGACAACTCGCTCTCGGTGCTTCCCGTGTCAAAGTCCACACACCTGCTCTTTTTGGCAGGCGGCGCGTTCGACAAATTCGCAAAAGAACAAAACGTGACCTACGCCAACCTCGCAACATGGGACGGTTTCTTCTCCGTTGCCGAAAAATATTACAACTATTCCGGCGGAAAGCCATTCTGCGCCCTCGACTATCTCGTGCGCTCCGTCGAGCTTGACGCAATAAGCCACGGCGCAGTCGATTTCTACCAAAACGACTGGTACAAGCAAAACGACACGCTGATTGCCTCTTACAAAAAGTTTGCCTCGGCAATCGCCAAAGGTCATATCGTCGTGTCCGACCTGTACTCAAACACTCAGGTTATGACGGGACAAACCATCGCTGGTATATCATCCTCCGCCGCCGTGCTCTACTACAACGACACAATCACCTACCCCGACAACACCCAAGAGCCGACCAACCTCAAAGTCCTGCCCGTGCCGACTTCGAGTGGCAAAAAGTATGCTACGCAAGCAGGCGTAGGGCTTTGCGCCTACAAGACCACGCCTCAGAAAGCCGAGGCTGCCACTGCCTTTGCAAAATGGTTCACCGAGGAAAAACGCAACCTTGACTTCGTCGCTCAAACAGGTTATATGCCGGTCAAAAACGGCGCATTCGACAAGTTGGAATCTTACACTTTCAAGACGGAGGCTTTCAGAAACACTTACGTCGCCTTGAAGTCCACCGTGGAATCCTGCACCTTCCTATCCGAGCCGTCGATGGCAGGCTACTTTCCAAACACATATACGCTCTATTCCAAAATTCGCGCACTGCAAAAGGAACTGCCCTCGATGTACGAAAACGGCAAAACCGAAGAGGAAATCACCGACCAACTCGTTGACATGTTCCTCTCCATCCCCGCCGCTTAATCGTCGCACAAAAAACGGCATAATAATATCAAACACGCAAAACCCGCGTTTTTGTTTTGAAATCGACGCTTTTCGTCATAAACCGACAGTAATATATGAACACTCCGAAAATCATAAAACCAAAAAAATCGTCCATGAAGCACAAACTGTTCTGGTACATGCTTGCGCTTGCGGTTATCGTTTTGTCGTTTTTGGGGTGCGGTCTGTTCTTCTTCGGGCACTTCTCCACGGCAAAGGAAAGCGTTGAAAACAATCTTGCATTCCAGATGCGCACTTACGAGCGTCAAGTGTCCAAATACTTTGAAGATATGACAAGAATGGGCAACTCGCTTTCCTACTCAGTTGCCCAGAAAACAGACGCATATCTCGCCTCCGAGGGCATTGAATTTGACGACTTGAACGACGATTCGACGCGCATTGCCGCGCTTCAAAATATACTGTTCGATAAACTGGGCATAGAGTTGATGAAAACCGACTGTTCAGGCGCGTTTTTGATACTCAATGCCACCGTCAACACACATATCGACGGCGCGGAACACTCCAAAACGGGTATGTACTTCCAGCGCGCTTCTCTCGACGAAACCGACGAGACGTTGCTCCTCTACCGCGGCATTTCAGACATAGGACGCAACCGTGGCGTCATGCCTCATCGGCAATGGCGTCTTGAATTCAATCTATCCAATCTACCCGACGGCGACATGGTGATTGCACTGTTAGAATCCACCGAAAAAACTCCGCGTCTGACGCAAATTTCAAGGCTTTACGGCACCAGCGAACGCACAATGAACTTTGTTGTGCCAATCGTCGGTGACAACAATAAAGTCTACGGCGTGTGCGGTTTTGAAATCTCCGAAAACTACTTCAAAAAATATTTTGCACAATCGACACAGCTCGAACACCTCACCTGCATGTTCTTCCCCAAAAACGGCGGAACGTACAACACCGTCAACGGATTTTCGGCAGGCGTTTACGGGGGCTACTATCTACCTCCGCAGGGAGAACTTACCGTTGAGGATATGGGCGGCGGACTTACCGCTTTGCATTCGCGCGACGGCAATTCCTCTTTCGTTTCCAAGACGCAATTTGCCACTATTTGCGGCGATGAATACGTTCTTATCGTGTCCTATCCCAAGGAAGAATACGACATTAACGTTGCAAACAACGTCATTTCGGTGGTACTGCTAGTGTTGCTGCTTGTCGGCATGACCGTTGCAGTATGCGTGTTTTTCAGCAAACGTTTCTTGCGTCCGCTTCTCAAGGGCATAGAGCAAATCCAGAAACAAGAACACAAGAACGCCGAGTCGGAATTTGTCGAAATAGACGACCTTTTTGCATTTCTTGCCGAACAGGATAGAATCAAAGATGAGGAAACCGAAAAACTCCGCACACAATGCAACGAACAAGGTTTTTCTCTCGAACAAAAACAAGCGGACATCGACCGTCTTGCCTACTCTCGTAAAAACGAGGTATCTCCCGACGACTATGAGATGTTCAAAACGGGACTGAAAACCCTCACCAAAACCGAAAAACAAATCTTCGGCTTGTATCTCGAAGGCAAATCCGCAAACGAAATTATGGAAATTTGCCACATACAACAAGGCACGCTCAAATATCACAACCACAACATTTTAGGCAAACTCGGCGTGTCCTCGCGCAAGCAAATGCTCCGCTATGCAACTCTTCTCAAACAAGAAACTCAGAGCAAATAACATAGTTTTTCGTTAAAATTACACTTCAATTCAAATGATGCGTCATTTTGTTCACCACGAAACCCGACTATTGCAGTCGGGTTTTTTCTATTCTACCAAGGTTTGGATATTTCATATCCTCACGCGTTGCGTGCCGAACTCGGGACACCCGACTGACGTTTCACTATGCGAATAAATTCGCTCGTTCCACTATTACGGCAGTCGCCAACCGCGCTGCCTACGAACCTCGGTAGGGTCACCAAATGACAATAATACGAACTCAGATAATGGGTTCGTATTATTTTTTCTTCGAGAATTTTTTGCAACAAAACTACGCCTATAAATTCAAAGAATTTATAAAAAACTCATATTGCTGATTTTGTGCAATTAAAGCACCACCCAACGATAAGATAAAGCATCATACCCCTATTTTACAATTTGAGCCGCTCGGAAACCGAACGGCTCATTGCTGTCTTTGATTATTCCGCTAACGTACTGTCAACCATTATATGCGTCGCTGAAACGTTATTAAGACATTTCTTGATTTTTTCTTATTGTTATCTCCGTTTGCTTTCCCCTTGCCCCGAAAGGCAAGGGGAGATTGTTTAGCACATATTATTTCTTTTTAAACAATGCAATCAGGTCGGCGAACTTCTTTTTCTTGACTGCAAACCAGAAGATTGCAAATCCGCCGATTCCCGCAAGCAGCACCGAACCGATTACGATTCCCGCAATCTGTCCGCCCGAAAGTCCCGTCTTTTCGGATTGTTCGCCGCCGGGTTGCCCGCCGCCGGGTTGCTCGCCGCCGCCCGCGTTGATGTCCTCATAAACCGCCGTGAGCGATACTTCGCCCGTGACGGTGAAGGTATAGATGGCATCCGTGCTGACGATATTGCCGCTCGCGTCTCTCCATCCCTTAAAGGTCTTCCCTTCTTCGGGGGCGTTTGCCGTGATGGTGACCGTTTCTCCTTCGGTATAGTTGCCCGTGCCGTTACCGCCCGTGACAGTCACCGGTACTTGCGCGGGTTCTCCCGTCGCGGGAATGCTCCCGACCTGTTTATAGCCGCAAACCGAGCAGATGTGCTCCTGCTCACCGTCTACCGTCGCGGTCGGTGGGGTGACGACCGTCCAATCTCCATAGGTGTGGGGTGCAACGCCGAGTTTTTCGGTGCAACCCGTACATTTGTGCCAGTGGTTGGTATCGTCCGAGAGCCATTCTTCGCCCGGGGTGTGCGTAACGTGTCCGAGAGCGGGTGTGATGATATATCCGCAGTCGGTGCATTTGACAGCTTCGGTTTCGGTGGCTTCGGAGCGGTCGGGCACGTGGGGAGCGACGTCAACTTTCGTGCCGCAAGCACAAACGTGCCAGTGTCTTGTGTCGTCTTTTTGCCAGGTTGCCGAAGTTGCGGAGTGCAACTCGAAGTTGGACTGTATCGTCACGTTTGTCGTGGACACGATAAAGTCGGTTAAGTTGCGGCGTTGTTTGCAAAAGTGCCTTCGCCCGTCTTGGTCCAACCTGTGAAGTGATAGCCCGAAGGAGCGGCGATTGCGGTGAGGCTGACGGTCTCCCCTGCCTTTTTGTAAAGGTCTTCGGTATTTGTGCCTTGCTTGATCGTCACTTTGGAATAGATCTCCAACGTCTTGGTGGCAAACTTGCCGCTATCTCCGTTGGCAACCGCTTTTATGGTGAGAGTGGAAGCGGATTCTATTTCCGATTGCGATTGATAACCGACCATTCGCTTTACGACCTTTCCGTTTTTATCTAAAAATATGAGCGTAGGTATCGTTGAAACATTATATTTGTTGGCGAGCTTTGCGCCTTCCGACGTTCTGTTCACGTCGTAAAACTTTACGCTGATTTTACCGCTGTATTTTGACCGCAGAGAAGATAATACAGGTTGCAAGTTGTCGCAAGGAACGCAACCTTTACTGCCCAAGTCCATAAGCGTATATTGTCCCGTTGTACCGCCGGTATCACTATTTGAACAACCTTTTACCGAAACACCGATAACAACGCCTATAAGAGCAATAGCAACACACAAAACAATAATGACAACCTTTTTGTGCATTTGCCACCAAAGTTTACGTTCACGCTTTTTACGTTCTTTCTCTCGCTCGGCAGCTTTGATATTTCGGTCATAAGTTGTCGTTTTCTTTTTACTGCCTCTGCTGCCCATAATACCGTCCTTTATAATCTTTCTTTTATGAGCTTTTCGATTTGCTCAACTGAAAGTAATCTGCCCATAGCGACAACTTTTCCGTCGATAACAAGGGCGGGCGTTGACATAACTCCGTACTTCATAATTTCCATTGTATCACCGATATTGACAGGCTCGTCAACACCGCAATTCTTTGCCGCTATTACGGCGTTTTCGTGGTTCTGCTTTGACTTTTTGCAACAGATCCCAAGAGTAATGAGTTTCATAAATATACCTCCGATTTTTATACAAATAAGAAATTCAAAGCGTTGAAAATATATCCTATTGCGATAATACCGACAACGACTATAAAGATAAACCAAAATAATAGCTTAGGCTTAACTGCTTTTGACAACATTATGAGCGACGGCAACGAAAGGGCTGTTACGCTCATCATAAATGCAAGAATAGTCCCAACGCCAACGCCTTTTGCAAATAACGCTTCCGCAACGGGTATTGTGCCGAATATATCCGCATACATAGGCACACCCACAACACTTGCTACGAGAACGGAATACCATTTGTCCTCGCCGAGTACCATTTGTATCCATTCCGTAGGAATAAAGTTATGAATAGCCGCACCTATACCAACGCCGACAAGGATATATATCCATACTTTTTTAAGCGTTCCGAGCATTTGGTCTTTTGCGTAAATCAACCTGTCTTTTCTCGTGAGTTCAACGCCCTCGACCTCTGCAATATCGCCTTCAAGTATAAAATCCCGAACGTGTTTACCAACGCCCGTTTTCTCAATAATCGTACCGCCCAATATTGCAAGCACTAAACCGACGACCACATAAACGATAGCAATAGGAAAGCCGAATACGCTTGCAAGCAAAATGAACGCGCCCAAGTCAACCAACGGACTTGAAATAAGAAAGCTGAACGTAACGCCGCTTGAAAGTCCCGCCCTCGTAAATCCCATAAAGATAGGTATGGACGAACAAGAGCAAAACGGCGTAACAGTACCGAGCAACGCCCCGACAGCGTTTGCGCCTATGCCGTGAAATTTGCCGAGAATTTTTTTCGTTCTTTCGGGCGGAAAATAACTTTGAATATACGATATAAGAAAGATTAAAAGGCACAACAAAACCATAATCTTTATCGTATCGTAAATAAAGAATTGTATTGCACCGCCCCAATGGGTTGACATAAATTTTTCGCCGAACATACCCGTAAACGCCATTCCTAAAAGCATATTCAGCCATTTCATACCAAGTATTTGGTCGGTTATAAAATCGCCCAACACTTTTATGCCGTTCACACCGTCCACGATAGCGGCAATACCTATTGCAAGTCCTATGGCAAGAATAACGCTTATCAGAATTACAAGTATCTTATGCCGTACAAAAAAATTCTTTTTCTTCGTAGGCTGTTCCTTTTGCGGAATGTCGGACAAATTTTCCAACTGTTCCACTTGCTCATTTTCAGCTGTTTTGCTTTCTGCTTGTTCTCTTTTTTTGTTACAACAGCACTTACATTTCATAAAAAGCCTCCTTAAATTGATTTCTATTTATATCAATAATTATCTATATGAGAG
>URUQ01000022.1 GCA_900551145.1 uncultured Eubacteriales bacterium | reverse complement strand
AGTTGACAATCAAATGAAAATATGATATTACAGTATTACAAAAACCACATAGGAGGCTCATATGAGCAAACAAATTGTTTTAGATTTTGAAGATCAGATTTTTGAACAAGCGAATGATGTTTTTGAGAGTATTGGGCTAGATTTTCGTAGTGCAACTAATATGTTTTTAAAAAAGGTGATCAAAGATGGTTCAATTTCATTTTTGTTTTCTCAACAAACGATTTCTTCTTCTAAAAAAGTCGTTGACAATGAGTTTTTGCCACCTCTTGATAAGGGTGACATGACAAAGAATAAAGCTATTCGTTTGTTTTCGAGTAAAGGATATAGCTTTGGAAAGAATGTAACATTTGCTTCTAAAAATAGGGGTGCATATAATTATTGGGCAAATGTTGAATTCGGCATATTAGCGAATGATTGGCATCTCATCCTTAATGATTGGATTAACAAAGTAGTTTATCTGTTTTATATTCCTGCAAATAGCATAAATGCAAAAGAACTGACACCAAGAAGCGACAAGCCGTATTTAGTTGATTTACAAATAATGTACAATGATACAACTTTTACTGACAATAGGAGTGGTTATAGTTTCAATAAGTTTTTAGTAGAAACGATAAACTATTGAAAATGCGATCGGTTAATTAACTAGCGCTTATATTGAGGGGAAATTATATGGATGAACTGAATCGAGATCAAATCGACAAAATGCTAGATGAGTTAAACAATCCTAGTTTTCGCGATGACAACAAGGATATTGTAACAAGAAATGCAATTGCTTGTTGTTACTCAATACGTCGTTTACCGCGAAATGTGATTGCTCAGCATAATTGCGATAAGTGTCATAAAGAGTACGCTTGTCGAGAAAAAGAAGGAGAAGAACAGCGTTTAAATTATCTAGTTAATGATCTAAAAAATGATGGGCTTGTTGTAAAAATCGTTTATCATTGCAACGATTGTGTAGAAAAATATAAAGTAGGAAGTGTTGAGATTTGGAGCAAGTCTATTGACGATGATAAATGGACTATCTCAATAGAAAAACGATCAAATGACTAATACTCAGAGCGAACTGACAATAGAGAAGAATAATGGAATTACCAAATGTTTTAACAGTTGAACTAACATATAGATGCAATCATAAATGCTTATTTTGCTGTTGTCCGTGGGAAGATCAGCCTAAATTGAAAGAAGCAGAACTCTCTGCAACGGATTGGAAAAACATTTTTGATATAGTGAAAAACTATGGGGTTGATCAGATAACATTTTCTGGTGGCGAAGCAATTTTGCGTGATGATTTGATCGATTTAATATCCTATGCCCGCAAATCAGGTTTTTCTGTCGGTCTTATCTCTAATGGCAGAAATATAACTCGCGAATTTTTGCTACAAATTCAACCATATGATGTTTTACTCAGTATCAGCGTGCCTGGGATTAATACATTTGCGCAAACCACGGGTGTGGATAATATTGAGAATGTTCTTGCTTTGTTTGATTTATGTAAAGAATTAAAAATAAAAACCGTTGCGAATATTGCCGTAACAAAAAAGAATATAGGTGAGTTATATGAGAATATTGCTTTGCCGATTTTGCATGGCGCAAGATATGTGTTGCTAAATAGGTTTTTGCCTGGGGGTAGAGGGTTGCAAAATAAACAGTACTTGCTTTCGATTGATGAGATGAACGAGATGTTCGATATTGCGGAAGAAGTACTGTCGCGTGCCGGCATTTACGGACACATTGGAACAGAACTTCCATATTGCATAATAAAAAATCACGATAAATATCATTACCTACAAATATCGTCTTTCTGCGCGGCGGCAAAAGCATTTTTTGTGATTGATCCAAGCGGTTATGTTAAGACTTGCAACCATAGTCCCTATCGTTTGTGTAAATGGACTGATATCGATACACTTGAAAGAAATGTTTATTGGAACAAGTTTGTTAAAAGTGATTATATTCCGAATATGTGTAAAGATTGCGAATATTTAAACAAAAAATGTGATGGCGGTTGTAGAGAAGCGGCTCATGTATATTTTGGCAATATAGCAGATAAAGATCCATGCTTTGATATGGCTTAATTTTAAGACATTTCTTTTACTAATTAGTGTAATGCGCACAATTTTGATAAAACATTGTTGTTTTTGTCGTATTACAAAAAGCCGTTGATGTGCTCATATCGTGTATAGGCAAGCAACGAATGAGTAAAAAAACGCCATCGCAATGCGATGGCGTAAATTCTATTTTTCCATATAAAAATCTACTTTATCAAGTCTTCACGAGTATATTCTTGCACGTCCGGGAACGGGGATTCCTTGCGATAGGAGAGTTTGAGGAACAAGGGCGTGAGGAGGGAAGACACGATAATCAGTATCAAAATGAAAGGCATAATCGATGGATCGATTATGTTGCTGTCGACGCCTTTTTGTGCGCAGACGAGGACGACTTCCGCTCTTGCCATCATACCGATACCCACGCGCAAACTGTCTTTGAAGGAGTACTTGCAAATGAGTGCGCCGAGACCGCAACCGAGCACCTTGCCTACGAGACCTGCCGCAACGAATGCAAACCCGAAACCGACCATTGCGGTGGAGATTGAGCCGAAGTTGGCGTTGATACCGATATTGGCAAAGAATACGGGAGCGAAAATCATATAGTTGCTCACTTCCACCTTTCTGTCGATATAGCCTGCCTCGCTGAGTGTTGCAAGCATAATACCCGCCACGTATGCGCCCGTTATATCCGCAACGCCGAACCACTCTTCCGCCGCGTATGCAAACAAGAATGCCATTGCAAAGCCGATAATAGGGATGCGTCTATGGTGTTCGGGATGGCGTTTGAGATAGTGCTTGAGGAGGAAGTGAAGCACGAGCCCGACGGAGATGGCCGCTGCGAAAAATCCTATCATTTTTCCTACTGCAATGCCGACGCCTTTGAGGTCGCTACCTTGGTCGAGGCTTATGAAGAGGGATAGCAAAATAACGCCGATGATATCGTCGATGATTGCCGCCGCGATTATGGAAGTGCCGACTTTTGAATTGATTTTGCCGAGTTCTTTGAGGACTGCGACGGTGATGCTCACCGACGTTGCCGCCAAAATCGTGCCGTAAAAGAGGTTGGTTATCACTTGGTGTTGGCTCATATCCTTAAAACCGCCGTTGAAAGCCGCGGATACCAAAAATCCGAGACCTACGGGGAAGATGACGCCGAGCGAAGTGACTATAACAGAGGGAATACCGCAAGTTTTGAATTGTTTTACGTCCGTTTCCAGACCTGCGGAAAACATTATGAGGATAACGCCGATTTTTGCAAGAAATTTGAGTCCCTCGGTGGTGTCTTCCGTGAAAATTCGTTGCCCCGGGATAAGCTTGATAAGTCCCAAAAGTATGCCTGCTACGAGCATACCAACCACTTGCGGAAGTCCGAGTTTTTTGCCGATGAGAGAGAATAGTTTGGTGCAAAGCAGTATCAGTGCCAACGGAAGAAGAATCTCGAAATAGGCTATGTCGGATAAGGTTTGCGTAAACATAAATATACTTCCTTTTTTTTATGTAGATTGTTATACGCTTTTAAAAATCTTTCGTCAAGCGTTTTGATATTGTAGAATAACATATAGTTTGTATGCAAAAAGCATTAAAAAGCATTAAAAATTGTGCTTAAAACCCCGTGTGGAGCACAAAATATAGATTTTGTTTGACTTTATTATATGTAATTGATAGAATATACACATAACTGCGCGCGTATATGTCAAAAATTACACGCTCGCGCGCACGGAGCAGAATTGGATTTTTTGTCGTTCCTGACCGGAGTCACGTCCTTTATTGTCGGGCTTGCCAAGACAATCGTAGGGCTTGCGGCGGTCGGATGCATATTTTTACTGATAAGACTTTTGCCGAGGCGCATTCGCGGGTTCGTATCTGCGATTGCTACTTCGCTTTTGTTTTTTGCACTGTTCAAGAATATGGTGCAACAGTTTGCATTGTTAGCGATTAAGACTTCAATTCTTTACATAGCGTTTTTCAACGTTACGGCACTCACCGTATTGTTCGGAATATATTTTGCAACGTATTGCGGTTGTATTTTTTCAAAAGTTACGCGCAGTACTCGCACGTTTACGCCTCCGCGCAAGTGGAGTGAGGTGCAATATTTATCAAGACACGACGATATAGTTGCGTCCTGTTCTTATTTGCGGATTTCACCCGTTATTTTGCAATAATTTTCTTTTCTTCTCGGAGACGGTATTTTTGCGCCGTTTTCGGGTTATACATAAGCGCGCGTGCGCGCGTATATGCGCACGCAATTAAACTTTAGGAGAAAAATCACAATGTTAAAAGTTGAAAATCTTAAAAAGACGTATCCCAAAAGCGACAGAGTCGCAGTAGACAATATTTCGTTTGAATTGAAGCCCGGTGAAATTTTCGGTTTTCTCGGACAAAACGGTGCGGGCAAATCCACCACGATTAAGTGCCTCACGGGTATATTGCCCTTTGACAGCGGTACGATTACCATTTGCGGTCACGACATCGTAAAAGAGCCTATCAAAGCCAAAATGGAAATGGGTTACGTCCCCGACAACCATTCCGTTTACGAAAAACTTACGGGTAGGGAATACGTCAACTACGTCGCGGACCTTTACAAAGTGCCCGCTCTCGTGAGAACGGAAAGAATTGACAGATACGCCAAGCTCTTCAAACTCGAAGCGGCTATCGACAGACAAATCAAGTCTTACTCTCACGGTATGAAACAAAAAATCTGCATTATCGCGGCACTTATCCACGATCCCAAACTTTGGGTGCTCGACGAGCCGATGATGGGTCTCGACCCGCAATCGACTGCGGAAATCATCTCGTATATGAGAGAGCATTGCGCAAAGGGCAATACGGTATTCTTTTCAAGCCACAACCTCGATCTTGTCAAGAAACTTTGCCACAGAGCCGCAATCGTCAACGACGGACACCTCATCGACATTATCGACCTTGCGGGCAACGACAAGAACAAGGCAAACCTCGAAGAAACGTTCTTCCGTGTGACCGGTACGTACGAGCAAAGATTGTTCGAGGACTACGTTGCGCAAGAGAGTGAGGATATGCGTCCCGACATTCCGTCGGTAGAGGACGTCGAAGAAATAGTCGACGCACAAGACGCAATCGAAGAAAACACCGTGGAGGAAGAGCAAAAATGAAAGGCGAATTCTCAATGCAAAGCGTGAGAACGCTGTTCCGTCTCGACCTCAAATCGAGGTTCGGTTCGACGCAAAAGACCACGCCTCTCAAAAAATTGGCGCAATACGGCAACTATTTGTTTTTCCTCTTAGTTTACGCCGTGCTTGTGGTGGGCGTGTATTATCTCACCAACGTATTCGTAAGACGTTCGGGATTGCGTATGGAGTTTTTGGTTATCGCGGCAACGCTTACGATAACTCTTGCAACCATTATCGCAACGGGCAACGTCATTAAAAATCTGTATCAAAACGGTGACAACGAGATGTTGTTGCGCTTCCCCGTAAGCGGAAAAGAAATTCTCGTTGCCAAATCCATATACTGCTATTTGCACAATCTCGTGGTGTGCTTGCTTATGATGTTGCCGTTCTATATCTCGTTCGGCATAGTTACGGGCGCACGTGTGGGCGACTATTTCTCGTATATAGGCATCACGCTTCTTTCTACGCTCGCGCCGTTCTTTATCGCAAATATCATAGCCGTCCCCGTTATGAAAGTTATGAACGCGGTGAAGAACCAATTCTTGCTTATACTTATACTCACCATCATCGTGGTGTGCGTGGTGTTTGCGTTCTACCTTGTGTCCCTCGGCAACGTCTTGACGTACTTGAAGGACTCCAAGCAAACCATTTTCTCTGCGGATATGATTGCGAGATATCAAAAGTTTGCACGCAACGCATACCCTTTCAATTGGTATGCGGAGATTATCAACGGCAAGATTTACGGTGGACTTTCCGCGGGCAAATACGCTTTGAGATTCTTGTATATAATTCTCATCAACGGAGCGTTGGGCGTTGCGGCGTATTTCGTCACCACGAAAGAGTATTACAAGACCATTCTTTACGGCATCGAAACGCAAAAAGCGTCTTTCAAAAAGAAAATCAAAGACGTACGTCGTCCCGTGTCATACGCGCTTTTCAGACGTGAGTTTTATCTCATTTTGAGAAGTTTCAACTATTCTTTCCAATACTTCGCAATGGCGTTTGCCGCACCCGTAATGGTGTTCTTCTGCAACCGTCTTGCCGCTTCTATGGGAACGAAGAGCATAGGCGCGGACATTATGCCGGGACTTACGCTTATGGTTATCACGCTCTTTATCACGATAATCGTGTCGTTTGCCTCTACTTGCATTTCGAGAGAAGGCGCGTGCTTCTATCATACCAAAGTCATTCCCGTAAGCTATACGCACCAAATCCTCGTCAAGTTCTTCCTATACTCGTTGACGGGTACGATATCCAACGCTTTGTGCTGTGCGCTTTCGGGCGGATACTATTCCAGCGAAGCGGGCGGAAGAGTGCTTTCTGCGCTTGACGTCGGCGCAATCTTCGGTATTGCGGAAATGCTTGTTATAAGTCTTACGAGCCTCAGTATGCTCGCGGATATCAAATCTCCTACGTTCAACGTATCGGGTGACGGTGAGTTGGTCTCCGCCAACAAGAACGTCGCTCTTGCAATGACGATCGGTATTTTGGTTGCCGTTATTTACGGATTGTTTACTATGATTTTCAGCTTCTTGCCTTTGACGATTGGCGGTAAAACGCTTATCGCGGCGGGTGACACGGGTGCGATTTACCTCGTTTTGAGCGTGATATCGCTCGTCTTGCTCGGCGGTTCGCTCGCGGGATTGTTCGTAAACCTCAACAAGAAGTATATGAATATCATTCCGTAAGGCATAGGAAACGATAGTATGAAAAAAGTAATGATAGGTATTCTTATCCTCATTCCGATAATCATCGTCTTTATAGTCGCGATGGTTTCGGCGATCGTATCTACGCAAGCGTGGATATCCGTCGAGGATTTGAAACTCCAAATAAAAGGTACGGAAATTGAGGCGGAGACGGTCACTTATTCGCTTGACGAGCTAGGCTCGGGTATAGTGAATTTGTACGACAAAATCGACGTCGTGGTATTGCCCGAAAAAGCCAACAAGTACGTCATCGAGTGGCAAATTGTGGGTGGTATCACTTACACCGACCAAGATTATAAGGCAAAATACGACAAATACAGACAAGAGTACGCTGCCAAAAAAGCCGAGTTGGAAAGTAGGGACTATCCCAACTTTACAGACGCAAACGAGCAAAGAGCGTATGGCAACGCCGTATATAAGTATGGTTCGAGTGCGGACTCCGCGAAGATAATCTCCGCTATGGCAAACGAACTCGTGGATATGGTATATCCGGCGGCGGTACTCGTCGACTCTACGGGTGAAGAGACAACGTCCAACAGCTCGGGACAAATCAGACTGTCTTGGTATTGCCATTTCACCGTAAAAGTCACCGCAGAGAACGTGTCCAAAACTCTTTTAGTGTCCGTAGGCGGTGACAACGTAAAGACCGTAACCGTCACCAACGTCAAAGGCGACGACAAGACGACGCTCGGCGTGGGCGAGTCCAAGCGCATTACTGCAAGTTATACGCCCATTGACAGTATCGTCAATTACACGGTTTGGCACGCGCTTGACGAAGATATCGCAACCATCGACCAAAACGGCGTCATCACCGCAAAGAAAGCGGGCACTGCAAGATTTACGATGGACGCAAGCGTACACTCTACGGATAAGTCAGACAATATTCAATACGTGACGAGCAACGTCTATACTATTGAAGTAGTTGCAGAGGGCGCAAGCTCGCTTTTCGGCAACAAAATCGCTTCGCACAAACGTAAATACAACTTGCAAGAACTCGGAGTAAACGACGACGTTATCAGCGTCGAGGGCGCAACGATAGTCGAAGGTGCGCTCGTTGCAAACGAGGGCGCAAATCAAATCGTTATCACGACCGCAAACGGCACGTTGACCGTGGACGTTTGCGATGAAAACGCAATCGCAATTCAAAACGCCGACTTCTTCAAGAAAGAGAGTGGTTACGTCGTCGCGGTTGACGAACATACGCTCAAATTGAGCGCGATTTGGGCCTCCGTATTCAAAGACGGAGTACCGCAAGTTACGTGGTCGTCAAGCAACGAGGACGTTGCGAGAGTCAACGAAAGAGGCGAAGTGCAAGGTGTTGGCATCGGTGACGTTATTATCACTGCCGAATGCGGTGAATATCAAGCGCAAATCGCACTTTACGTACAATATAAGATTGCTTCGTTGCAATTGCGCACTTCCAACGCTTCTTTGGCGGTAGGTCTTGCGCGTCAAACGGTTTTTGCAAGCGAAAGATACGAAGATTTGGCAACCAAAGGCAACGCCAAAGTACCGAACTATACGAGTATCGTGGTTTTGGGTGAACCGAAAAACGCAACAATAGACCAATTGAGAGCGTTTTACGCCGCGTATAATTTCGAAATTGTCGAGGGCGGTGAATACGCACGTTTCGATAGCGATGACGTCAACAAACTCGTGTTCAATCCCGAAACTTTGAAATTGCTCGAAACGGCGGAGAATTTCAAAACCGTCAAAGTCAAAGTCAGCGCAAAATATCCCAAACACGAAGGTGCGACGGAGTACACGCAAGAGACAGTGGATATCAACGTAACTCACGGCGTTGCGGTGTACGATATGGCGCAATTGCGTCAGGCGGCACTTGACCAAAAGGCATACACGGGCGTAAACACGATTTACGACAGAGTACCGGGTGCAAAACTTTTTGACGACGTACAGAACGCTCTTCAAAACGATTGTCCGGAAAACCTTATAGCACCGGAAAAAATCTTCCGTCACGAAGTCGCTGCAACCAACGATATATACGAAGTGTGGATAAACCCGACATCTAAGCGCACGTATTCCATATCTCTTATGGCAAACTGTGCTTTTGATACATCCACCAACGACGACGGCACGCCCAAGCATATCGTCAATTGGACGGAGCGTCCCGAGTTTTACGGCAACGTTTACGGCAACAACAGAATGATATCGGCAATCACGGGACAAATAGCCAATGAACTCGTTCGTATCTCGTGGGGCAACGTCAAGATGAGCAACGTAATTTTGCGTGCCAACACCACGCCGGAAAGCGGTGAGATTTCCACCGACGACACACTCTCCTTCAAGGGAAGAGTGGTAAACGTCGGCAGTGACTTGCATTGGGACTGGTATCGTCTCGAAAACGTCAAATTCGAGTACTGTATTCTCGAAAACGGACAAGAAGGTCTTGACGTGCGCAACACCAACATTTCGTTTGACGGATGCATAATTCGCAATCTAATGTCTTGCGGTATGAGCATTATGAACAGGATGTACGTTGATGACAAGGGCATTACGCACCCGTTCTATAGCCACGTCAATTTCCACAACTTAATATCGTCCAACACGCTTGCTTCGGTGCTGGTCGCGACGTTTGAGAAGTTTACGTATTCCGGTACGGATATCGGTAGGTTTGTCGCGAGCGACCTTGTGCAAAATCAACAATATTTTGTTGACAATTTTGCAAAGCCCGACTCCGAAAACGAGAGAGAAAGACACAATTTCGAGCTCAATCAATCGGGCATTTTGGAAATATATAACTGGCAAAATATAGAGTACGCGTCGATATTCGACACGGGCAATAAGGCCGTCAACGACCTAATCATGAGCCAAACTTCTATGATTATCCGTGAAAATCCCACGTTTGACAAGTTTAGATACGTGGATAAGGACGGCACTTGCTACGTGCACGTTGCATTCGTGTTTGCGGCAGTCACGCTTGCTCCGCCTCTTCAATTTATCGTAGAGCCTACGCCTCAAACGATAAGACTTGAAGATGCGATGCTTTCAAGCCTCAGCTCCAAAGACGTTGCGGTCACGGAAAACGGCGGACTCGGAGAAGATATTTTGCGCATGATAGGCGTCACTATTTACGGCTATCAGAATACGGCAAGGATTTTGCCACACACGACTTATCAAGTCAATACCGCGCTTATCAATAGGTTGCACGGTTGACGGAGAGTCGAAAGATTGAGGAATACACATTATGAAAAAAGTGATGATAGGCATATTGATACTTATCCCCGTGCTCATTGTGTTCATAGTTGCAATGGTATCGAGCATCGTGTCTTTGCAGGCATGGATCGCGGTCGATGACGTTGAGTTGACCTATAAAGGCGGAAAGGTGGAGGCGGAAATGCTCACCTATTCCTTTGACGAGGTCTCGAACAAGACTTTGAACATTTATGATTACGTGGACGTCAAGGTATATCCCGAAAAAGCCAAAAACTACGCTATAGAGTGGCGCATTACGGGCAATATATCTTATACGGACAGTAAGTATCAACAAGATTACGAGAACTACAAGTCCGATTTGGCAAAGTTGAGAGATGAGCTAGAAACCGAGTTCTCTCAAAACGGCTCTTTTGAGGACGAAGACAGACAATCCGCATACGAAGCGGTCAAGACGAAATATCCCGACACGTCCAAAATGCTGGACGCAATGACAAAAATACTCATTCCCGAGGTCAAACCGGCTCTTGCGTTCGTGGACAAGGACGGCAATGTGGTGCAATCCAACACTACGGGTGAGTTTATCGTATGCTCATACTGCCACGGCACAATAGAAGTGGTGGTTGAAAACGTATCCAAAACCCTTTCGATATACGTGGGCGGTGACAATGTAAATTCCGTCACTATCGGCAATCTCCAAGGGGATAATTCCGATACTCTGAACGTCGGTGAGTCCAAGCGTATCACGGCAAGTTATACGCCCGTTGACAGTATCGTCAATTATACTGTTTGGCACGCACTCGACGAAGATATCGCAACCATCGACCAAAACGGAGTTATCACCGCAAAGAAAGCGGGCACTGCAAGATTTACGATGGACGCAAGCGTACACTCTACGGATAAGTCAGACAATATTCAATACGTGACGAGCAACGTCTATATGCTTCAAGTCAAGGCAGAGGGCGCAAGTTCGGTGTTCGGCTCTAAGGTGATTTCGCACAAGCGTTCATATTCGCTTGCGGAACTCGGTATTGCGGACGATTATGACTCCATAGAGGGTGCGACGGTAGTAGGCGGAGTTCTTACGGTCAACGACGGCGTATCGAGAGTCGTAGTAAACACCGAGAGAGGCAAGTTTACTCTCGATGTGTGCGAGGAAAACGAAGTCGCAATCAAAAACGCCGATTTCTATTGTCTTGACAACGGATACGTTCTTGCGGTGAGCGAGCATACTCTCAAACTGCAAGCGATTTGGGCTTCCGCATTCAAGAGCGGTGAGCCGAGCGTGGTTTGGACGAGCGACAACGAGGACGTCGCAAGCGTATCTCAAAGCGGTGAAGTGTTTGCAAAGAGTAGCGGTAACGTTACGATAACGGTCACGAGCCCGGAAGGCACGAGCGCGTCGATATTGCTCAAAGTCCGCAACAAAATCTCTTACGTGCAATTGCGCACTTCCAACGAGTCGCTGGCGGTCGGCCTTGCAAGAGAAACCGTTTTTGCATCTTTCAAATACGTCAACGAGGATATATCCAAGGGCGCACAAACGGAGACCAACTCGACTTTGATTGCCGTTTTGGGCGAGCCGAAGCGCACTTCCGATATGACCGAGGACGAATATAACGAGTTGCTTGCGACTTTCTATGAGTCCTACGTTTTTGAAATCGTAAGCGGCGGCGAATACGCGCACTTCGACGATGTCGTCAATAACAGACTCGTGTTCAATCCCAACGCTCTCGAAGGCAAAGGCAAGCAACCCATACGCATAAGAGTCAGTGCAAAATACCCAAAATACGAGGGAATGACCAAGTTCACGACGGAAGAAGTGACAATCAATGCGATATACGGTGTGTCGGTATACAACGTTGCGCAAATCGAGCACGCCGCTATGTATCAACGCGATTACGTCGAATTCAATGAATTTTGGGCAATGCGGGATGCAATCGAAGCCGGCGGAACGTACGAAACCAAGACCGGAAACTTGCAACCTTCAAAAGTGGTTTTCTCTCACACCAACGAAATCACGGGAGATAAATATATCATAAGAGCCGACGGCACGTCTTTGCGCACTTATGCAATCGTGATGATGGCAAACTGCGATTATGCTCAAACCGATCGCGCCACAATCGGAAGTTCGAACGAAAGACTCAATTTCTTCGGCGACGTGTATGGCAACAATAAAATGATATGCGCGCGTACGGGGCAAAACGACGATGAATTGATGCGCGTTTCGTGGAGCGGTGTTACGGTAAGCAACGTCATTTTGCGTGCAAACACCATTGAAGGAGACGGCAACATAGATCCCGAAGATACGAAAGCGTTTACCGGCCGTGTCGGCATCGTGGGCAGTCACCATGATTGGGGAAGATACCGTATTTCCGACATCACGTTTGAATATTGCATTATCGAGAATGCAAGACAAGGCATAGGTTCTCGCAATGCCGACATAACCTACAACGGATGCGTGATGCGCAACTTCTTGCAATGCGGTATGTACGTGCCCATGCAAATGAACTGGAAAGACGAGGATAGCGCATATAATCCTATGTATACGCACCTCACGTTCAACAACTTTACTTGCTCCAACATGCTAGGATCGATTATGTCTGCCACGTACGAACGCTACACGATTACCGAACAAAAGGTCAATCGTTTCGTTCCGGACGGTACGAGGGAAGAGAACGGCGCGTACTTTACGGAACATTTTGCGTCCAAGGGTATCAACCTCGAAGTCAACCAAACGGGCTTCTTCAAAGCGTACAACTGGCAAAACGTCAACAACGCAAATATCATCGATACGGGCAACGACAAGTACAATCAACTCATAGGCTCTTTGGCGGGCGGTATCATCACTCAAAACCCGACCTTTAAGGACTATCGCTATATCGACAGCAACAACGAGTGCTACTTCCACATTGCATTCCTTGTCAGCGGAATATCCCTCGACAAAGGCATCACCGACGAGCCGACATACGCTACAATGAACTTTGCATCTTCAGAAGTAGGCGGTGTTCGACTCGGAGATATCGACGACAGCGGTGACGATGGTGGCGGTATTGTCGGCGGATTGCTCTCCACCATGCACATTTACGGATACAAGAACACGGCGGAGATTACGCCGTTCTCCAAGCTTGTCATCGACGCCGATTTCATTCAAAAACTGCACTAAACAGCGCCTAACTTTGGACGCGATTGACGTATAGCGTAGCAATCGCTATTCCGTCACTGCGTTCCTTACAGCACCCCGAGTTTCGCAAATCACGTACTAATTGTACGTTGGGTTTGCGCTCCTCGGGGTGCTTTCGCGTTATGCATCCGTTTAATGAAGTCGCTAAAAACTGCACTAAACATAGACTGCGTCGTAACTCCTTAAATACAATTACCCCCTCTTTCCGGACACGCCGGCATTTCTCAAAGACACTATTTAATGCAACTTCCCCCTTCCTCATGTGTTTGGACTTCGGCGTTTGCGCACCGCAATCCGCCTCGTTCGCTTTGGCTACG
>URUQ01000021.1 GCA_900551145.1 uncultured Eubacteriales bacterium | reverse complement strand
CGAGATAGGAGTCCGTCTCGTGGGCTCGGAGATGTGTATAAGAGACAGGCAGTACGATGACTACGACAATTTGGTCGGCGTTCTCGACAAGGTTGCTTATATATGAGAAAAACGCAGACAAAACGAGAGAAATCACAATCGCTTTTATCCACCAGAGATTGCGCTTTTTCTTGTTCTTTTTCTTCTTGTCGGGATGTTCGTTTTTTTGTTGACGCGCGGTTGCAACGTCAGTTGAAATTTTGTCAATAGTCACGGCATTTTGAGTATCTACCGAGCCGTTTTGGTTATTTTGCGAAAAAGAAATACCATCGGAAGACTGCTCTTTCGATGGCAACGATATATTGGAAGCGTCTGCTTCTTTTTGATTGAGATTATCCACTAAATACCTCAAAATTTATTGCTTTGGATGGTGGTGACAATTTGGGTAAACCTTGCGCCATAGGTTCGGTAGGATTTCCCTGCGCCGAAACTCGTCGTCACCGTCCGAGAAGTTTCCTATTACTCGACGCATCGTCTTCAAGAAGAAACCGAATCGCCACTTAGAGCACACTATAATCCCCAGATTGCCTCAAAGAACAGTCTAGAAGATTTCCTTGACAGATTCCGCCCGCCCTTATCTTTTTTTGCAGCGTATATTTCATTGGGCAATCACCGTCGCGTATTGGCCATACGAAAAGGCGTGGTTCCCTAATCCCTATACGTCACTCAAAGCAGGCTACACTGTACACAGCATTTTCACACCGCATATCAGGTTTCACCCCAGTCAGTAGGCAGTTTTTACATTGCCCACCGAGTTGGGTCTCCACGGAAATTGGTACGGGGTTTGCATGCCGTTGCAAGCCGCCCAAAAACCTTAACTCCCAGCAACAGCCCCAATTTGGGCAAAAGAAGCCGTCACCAGAAACTTCATCGATATGCCCTTCGGCGATATTTTACCCCCGCCTCCGAGTCGGTGGAATCTGACTAGAATACTGCACCACCATTTAATTATATTATACATATTCTTGTGAAAATGTCAAATAGCATTGCAAAATACTATATAATATCAACCACGCGTGAGGCACAAATCGCAAAAAATCAACTGTTGAGTGTCACTTCGTCAAGTTCTTTTAGGAAAGCGTCAACTCGTGCTTTACTTCTTCTTGTAAGCGCAAGTAAGTCACAAAGAGGAAGATTTGACAAGTTCTCTTCGGCATACGATTTGGCGTTTTTGAGCACTTCTCCGTTCATTTGCAAGGCAAAAATGGGCGTAGTCGAACGACCGCTTTGTCTTGTACCGATAAAATCACCCGCTCCGCGCATGGCAAAATCCGCCTCGGCGAGATATTGTCCGTCATTGCTCTTGCAAAGAATATCCAGTCTATCCACCGATTTTTCGCTTTGCGACGAGGAATGTAGATAGCAATGTGCTTCCGATCCGTCTCTTCCGACACGTCCGCGCAATTGATGTAGCGACGCAAGCCCGAAACGATCGGCATTGACTACCAATATCTCGGTTGCTTTTGTGTCTATGCCCACTTCGATAACCGTTGTAGCAACCAAAAGTTGAGTTTTTCCGTTTGAAAAATCGTTCATCGCGCTTTCTTTTTCTTCGTTGGACAGTTTTCCGTGAATAACCGACGTCGCATATTTATCTATAATCGTTTTATAATCACGCACAAAACTCTCTATCGACGTCAAATCGTTCCCTTCGGCGTCAACGATTGACGGACACACGATAAACGCTTGTTTTCCGGTATCTAACGCGTTGCATATGCGAGATAGAAGCATATCGAGATCGTTTGAAACCGTTGTGATGACATTGGTTTTGGCGTCTTCGCGCTTTTCGATACGAGATATTGCGATATCGTCGTAAAAAGTCAGCGCCATAGAACGAGGAATTGGCGTTGCCGTCATGCTTAAAACGTCGCACGCGCCTTTTTTTTCGAGTTTTCCTCTCACGTTTACGCCGAAACGATGTTGTTCATCGATAATCGCAAGCGTAAGATTGCGATATATCACATCGTCGCTAACGAGTGCGTTGGTGCCTATTATACAAGATATTTCACCGCTTTTTAGCCCGTCAAGAATAACTTTTCTTTGCGCCGAAGTCGTGGAACTCGTAAGAAGCGCGTATTTTATTCCGAGTCTTTGTGCGATAGGCGCAAATTTCTCTGCATGTTGTTTTGCAAGAATTTCCGTCGGTGCCATAAGCGCGCATTGTTTACCGCAAGCGGATGCAAGGTACATTGCAAAAAACGCAACCGCAGTCTTACCGCTCCCGACGTCACCGCTTATTATTCTCGACATCGTATGCGAAGATTCGATGTCGTTCAATATATCATCAAACGCTTGAACTTGCGAGGGAGTTGGAACAAATTTTAGTGCGGAAATATAGTCAACTATTCTAAAATCATCTAAATTATAAAATACTTTTCTCTCTTTTTTGCCGTTTTTGCGCAGTTTTCTATAAATCGAGAGCACTATAGCAATATCAAGCGACGCAAGCGATTTCACTGCTCTTTCGGCAATATCGAGGTTATGAGGTCGGTGGACAAGCTCGAAACAAGTTGCCATATCTCTGTTGATTTTGGCAAGACTTCCCTCGTACTTTACGTTTTGAAGGGTGTCGAGCGCAGAATAAACTATATTCTTATAGGCGTTCTGCCCCATTACGTTTTTGAGTGGATATACGGTGTAAATGCCTTCGAGTTTGGAGATCTTCTCTATCTTTTCAAGCGACGGATTTACGACGCCTAGCGCACCCCTGTCGGAAGTCAACCTCGTGAGCATTCTATAATTTTGTCCCACTTGAAATCCGTCATGCAAAAACGGCATGTTGAAAAACGTCGCTTTGAAATATGTTTTGTTATTAGAAAGGTTGTCGCTGAACGTGACGGAAAAGGAGCGTTTGCCCCTCGGTGATACATCCCCTATCTTTTCTACTCTACCCTCTAGTAAACAGAGTTGATTTTGCGGAGCATCGAAAACTCTTACGGGCTTTTGCAAGTCGATATATTTTCTCGGCAAAAATGAAAAGACCTCGAACACACTGTTGATGCCAAGGTCGTGAAGTTTTTTCACCGTTGCGTCACCGACGCCTTTTATATCTTTGAGTTGCAACATATCATTCAGCCGAAAGTATGTAATAATAATGCGGTTGACCGCCTCTATAACACGCGGTTTCCAGCCAATCGAACTTATCGGCAACTTTTTGCATAAGCGAGTCTGCCTCTTCTTGCGTCACGTCTTGACCGAAGTAGACCGATAACATATCTTTGCCTTTTGCAAGTTTTTCGATGGTGTCGAGCGTCGTTTGTTCGACGTCCGAGCCTTTTGCAACCAACTTTTTGTCGCAGATGCCGATGATGTCGCCTTCTTTGACAGAGAAACGGTTCATTCTCGTAGAACGTACTGCGTGGGTGATTTCTGCGCACTCAATGCTCTTGATTGCCTCGCACATATTATCGTAATTCTCTTCTGGCGTGCTATCGGCGTCAAACATCAGCGATGCGGAGATGCCTTGTGGCATATTGGTGGTCGGAATAACGAAAACTTGCGCCCTTGCAAGCTCTTTTGCTTGGTTTGCGGCAAGAATTATATTGGAGTTGTTAGGCAAGATAAACACGTTTTTCGCATTAGCCTCATTGACTGCTTTGAGAATATCGTCAACGCTCGGGTTCATCGTTTGTCCGCCCTCGACGATGATATCCACCATCAAATCTTTAAAAATATTTGCCATACCGTCACCAGAGCAAATGGATACCATAGCGTAATCTTTGAGTTCCACTTCCTCTTCGGGCTTGTCGTTGGCGTGGATTTTGCGGTTTTGTTCGAGCATATTCTCGATTTTCACGCCGTCGAGTTCACCGAGGTTGAGAGCCGCTTTGAGTGCTCTGTCGGGGTGATTGGTGTGGACGTGTGTTTTTACGAGGTCGGTGTCACCGATGACGAGCACGCAATCGCCTATCGTTGTGAGATAATCGCGATATTTGTCGATTGCAGCGTCGGTAACCTCGTTTTTGAGGTGTGTAATGAAGAATTCAGTGCAATATTGGAAGGTGATATGCTCGTAGTCGTTTTCAAGAGGATCGACTTCTCCAACGGTTTTAATCTCTGCAAAGTCATTTTCTTCGACCTTGCCACCGCTTATTAGGACAAGTTCCTCCCCGACAAGCGTGCGATACATACCGTCAAACACAGTCACGAGACCTCTACCGCCGGCGTCGACGACACCTGCTTTTTTGAGGACGGGCAACATATCGGGCGTCTTTCGGAGGATATCTTCACCCGCGTCGATAACGCGTTTGAGGAAAGCTTCAAACTCCACCTTCTTGCCTCTGCTTGCAGCAACTGCTTCTTCCGCCATAACTCTCACAACTGTAAGAATAGTGCCTTCCTTGGGTTTAGTGACCGCGCTATATGCGATTTCAGTGCCCTTTTTGAGGCACTCTGCAAAAGTCTTGGGCGTCAAATCCGCCTTACCTTCCAGCGCGACTGCGAAGCCTCTGAAAATTTGCGAAGATATAACGCCGGAGTTGCCTCTTGCGCCTCTCAGTGCGCCTTTTGAAAACGCCATTGCGATTTCGTCGATGAGTAAAGACCCGCAAGCGTTTGCCTCACGCATAGCCGATGCAAGCGTCAAGGACATATTCGTGCCCGTATCTCCGTCGGGAACGGGAAATACGTTTAGTTCGTCAACGATGGTCCTGTTCATTTCAAGAGCTTTGACACCGCCTGCCAGCATCTCTTTGAATTTTAATCCGTCAATCCTATTCATTTTATCGTATAACCTTACACGCGGATACCCACGACGTTGACGTGAACGCGTTTAACGCGCATACCCGTAAACGTTTCAAGTGAGAACTTGACTGCATCCGCTAGGGACTTTTTTACTGCTTCGATATTTACCCCCACCTTCAAAACGACAAACAACTCGACGTAAATAAGGTTATCGACGGTTTGAACCATAGCGCCTTTGCCGAGTTGCGATTTGCCCCAAAGTTGGCCGATGTTATCGCTAAAACGACGTGATACCAAATCTACCACGCCATAACAGTCCTGAGCGGTATGGCTTGCAACGGTCTGCATAGCCTCTTCGCTGATGGAAATCTTGCCAAATTTGTTTGAAGTTGTAAGTGACATATCCTAACCTTTTTATAAATACTACTATAAATAAAGATTTTTTGCAACTAAAACGTAAATTTTGTGCAAATCGGTTGCAAAATCCAAACGTATTTGATACAATATCAATCGTTCAAATTAGGAGGTACAGTTATGTCCAGAGTTTGTAGTGTATGCGGAAAAGGCAGAATGAGCGGAAACGCAGTCAGCCACAGCAACAGAAAGACAAGACGCAGTTGGGCTCCCAACGTCCAAAAAGTCAAAGTCAACACTCCGACCGGCGGTGTTGAAGACGTATATGTTTGCACTCATTGTCTTCGTTCAGGCAAAGTTGACAGAGCGTAATTGTCTCTAAATACGTAGCAATCAAAGTTAGCCTTCCGAAAGGAAGGCATTTTTTTGTTGTAATTTTTTCTTTTCCCTATTCCCCTTTGCACAAAAAGAATCGATTGCGATAGCAACGATATTCAAAGAATAATTATTGCTATTTTCGTTATTTATGCAATGCGATTTTATACGGTTATTCTTTCTTGTCCGAGTTCTTTTTTTTTGAGAAAAGTCTCAAAATCGCTTTTATAAATCTGGGCGGATTGATGCAAATAATCTTATTCATATCTTCACTCCTCGTTTTTGTACAAGTTATGAAAATACAATCGTTTGTGTTACACGTCAATAAAAAATCGGCGATAAACGCCGATTGTTTATCGCAAAAAAGCAAGATTTTATAGGTTTTTAGCAACGATTTTCACATTGTTGCAAGCATATCGATTATTTGAACATTCGCGGTGAAAACCTAACGGATTTTAGCAATTGTGCATCGTTTCAATCGTCTTTCTCGGATCTTTTGAACGGAACACCGCACTTCCCGCAACCGCGATATCTACGCCCGCTTCTTTGCAGGTTGCGATATTGTCTTCTATCACTCCTCCGTCCGCTTCGATGAGGTATTTATATTCGTGCTCATTGCGAAGTTTTTCACCCGTTCTGACCTTATCGAGGCACTCGGGTTTGAAACTTTGTCCGCCGAAACCAGCTTGCACTGTCATAATCACAAGCAAATCGATTTGATCGAGATACGGTACTACTATATCGAAATCGACGTCCGCGTTGACCACGAGTCCGCACTTTTTGCCTTTGGATTTTATTATATCGAGCGCACCTTGCACGTCCTCGGATGCGTCGGGATGAAACGTTACGATATCAGCGCCCGCATCGCAAAACGCTCCGACGTATCTTTCGGGCTTTGTAATCATAAGGTGCACGTCAACCGGCAAATCGGTATTTTTTCTTATTGCCTTTATCATCGGCATACCGAAAGTTATATTTGGAACGTAAACGCCGTCCATTACGTCGCAATGGATTATATCTCCGCCCCATGCCTTGACTTCTATCACGGCCTCTGCCATATTGCCAAAATCCGCCGATAATACAGACGGTGCAATCAACATAGTACCACCTCTCAATCGTATTTGTTTTCTCGTCTTTGGACGAGTTCGTTGTATATAGTCTTATATCTTTCGTATCTTCCGACGCCTATTTCTTTGCCGACGTGCTCTTTTACGGCGCAATCAGGCTCGTCGATATGCACGCACATATTGAAGCGACACTCCGGACGATATTTTTCAAGGTCGTCAAAGTACAATCTCAAGTCTTCAGGCTCGATTTTTGCCGCCTCGAGCATTGAAAAACCGCATGTATCGACGAAATAAGTATCGTTGCCGACCGCAAAAATTTCCGTCTTGCGAGTGGTGTTTTTGCCTCGTTTTATCTTGCGAGCGAGCTCTCCCACTTCCAATTCGTCGCTATCGAGAATTGCGTTGAGAAGCGAGCTTTTTCCAACCGCCGATTGCCCCGCAAAACACGCCGTCTTGCCCTTTGCGTATTCGATGATTTTGTCAACGTTTTGGCTCGTTGAAGCAGAACAATCTATTTGTTCCACGACACCTTGGTATTCGCTTGTATCGATATCGTTTATATCGCACTTGTTTTTGACGAGCACGGGCTTTATCCCCTCGGCAAGGCAATTGACGATAACCTTGTCAACAAGCACGAAATCGGGTTCGGGCTCGGGCGCAATGACGATGAAACAAACGTCGATATTGCTCACATACGGTCTAATAAGGCAGTTTTTGCGGGGTTTGACGTCCTCGATGACGAAACTGTCGCGGTCTTTTGCAATAGTAACGTAATCGCCGACGAATATAATTCCGTCGTTTTTTAGGCGTTTGCGCGCAAAACAAACCTTGACACCGTCTTTGGTGTCAACGAAAAATTTTGATGCAACCGCTTTTATCACTCTTCCGTCGTAAGTTTTCATATCGAGTTTCGCGTATTAGTTTTGATTGTTTACCTTTTTTTATATTATTAAATCTTATACTGAACGTTATATACGATATATTGTATTAGGATTTGCATCGTATATCGACGCGTTTTCAGTCTTTGAGTTCGTTTTGAAGATATCTTCTTCTCAGTTGTCCGCAAGCACCTTCTATGTCGTTGCCGAGACTCTTGCGTATCGTTGCAGAAACACCGAGTTTTTCGAGTTTATGCAAAAACGCTTCCGTGGCGTCTACGTCAGGTGCGATGTGATTGCGTTCTTTGACCTCGTTCAAGCGAATAAGGTTGACGTGCGAGGGAAAACCTTTGGTAAGCCTTGCAAGTTCGGTTGCGCAAGCGTCGGAGTCGTTTTCGCCCTTAATGAGCGTGTACTCGAAGATGACGCGTCTTCCCGTCTTTTCAAAGTAGTATTTTGCCGACGATATGAGTTCCGCAACGGGAAACGCCTTGTTTACGGGCATAAGCGCGCTTCTCAACTCGTCAAACGGAGCGTGCAAACTCACCGACAGCGTAACTTTGTGACCGCTATCGGCAAACTTGCGCAGTTTGTCGCAAAGTCCCGACGTCGATAGCGAAATATTGCGTTCGCTTATATTGATACCGCCCTCTTTGCTCACCTCGTCCAAAAACGCAAGCACGTTGTCGTAATTGTCAAACGGTTCACCGCTTCCCATAAGCACGAGATTGGTGACCTTTCTGTTCTTTGCCGTTCCGCCGACTTCGCGATTGACCGCAATCACTTGTCCGAGCATTTCTGCATCGGTGAGATTGCGCACCAGTCCGTCAAGCGACGACGCACAAAACGTGCACCCCATACGGCAACCGACTTGCGTAGATAAGCAAAGCGTATCGCCGTAATCGTGAGGCATATACACGCCCTCTATGAGATTGTCGTCTTCCAGCCTAAACAAAAACTTTTGCGTGCCCGATTTGCCTTTATAGACGTGCAAAACTCGCACGGGATTTGCAATAAACCGCTCTTTAAGATTCTCGCGCAATTCCTTTTTTAGAGAGGTCATCTCGTCAAAGTCCTTGCCGTCCATCAAAAAGCCGTATATTTGCGACGCGGTAAATTTCGGACAATCGGGCAATAGCTCGGCAATGCGAGCTTTGTCAAGTCCCAAAAGTACGATTTTCCCTTCCTTTTGCGTCGTCATATCTTCCTCAATTTTGCAATATAAAAACCGTCGTATTCCGCGTGCGGTAAAATTTGAATTTTTCCCACGTTACCGGCATATTTCCCGCCGTCGATATTGTCGCAATCAATGTGTTCGAGCACGGCTTTTCCGCTTTTGACGAGTGCGTCTACAACGTCGTCGTTCTCTTCCTTAAACAGCGTGCAGGTGGAATATATCATCACACCGCCCGTTTTCAAATATGCCAAAGCGTTTTGTGCGATTGAATTTTGAGTATGCGTAAGTTCCGATATATCGCTCTCTTTTCTCGTCAAAAACACGTCGGGGTGCTTTCTATACGTTCCGAGACAAGAACAAGGCGCGTCCGCAAGCACGAAATCGAATTTGCCAATCCAATCGCTATTGAGTTTGGTTGCGTCCGCTTGCAATGCTTTGACGTTGGGCACGTGCATACGATTTTTGTATTTTTGGATAAGCGCGACTCTGTGCGGGTGCAAATCGCACGCAATCACCGTCGAGTGCGGACAAAGTTCGCTCAAATACACTGCCTTACCGCCTGGTGCGGAACATATATCCAAAATTTGCGCTCCGTCTCTTGCTCCGAGAGCCTGCACTGCAAGCATACTCGACGGTGATTGATAGGTCACGAGACCTTTGTCAAACATGCGCTTTATACACTCCGTCGCGCGCACTTTATATCCGCCGACGTCGGTTTTTTGGTATTTTTCCTTGTGTTTTTCTAGGCATTTTTCAACGTCCTCGCACGTTGCAAGGCGTGAATTGACGCGGATATGTTCAAGCGCGTCGTATGGTTCTTGAAGCATTGCTATTACGCTTTCCCTGCCGTATCTCTCAATCATCTTATCGATGAACCATTGCGGTTTGGAATATTTGATTGAAAGATAGTTTTCCTCGTTTTCGTTCACAAGCGTGTATTTGCCGTCGGCAACCTTTTTAAGCACTGCGTTTACAAAACCGCTTGCACCACCTTTTCCGTTCATTTTGGCAACTTCCACGCACTCGCTTACGATAGCAAACTTGGGAACGTCCGTCAAATTCATAAGTGCGTAAGTGCCGATTTTGAGCAAGACGTATACGACGTTTTGCGGTTTCTTGGACACGAGCGAGCCGAGTACGTATTCGAGTTGTATATTGTTTTCCAGCACTCCGTAGACGAGTTTTGTCGTCATATCGCTCACGTCCTCACCGTAGAACGCCATATTGCTATACGTCCCCTCGGAAAAAACTTTGGTAAGTATTTTGAGTGCCGAATTGATGTGTTTTCTCATTATTCAAAAATATAACCGACTTCCACTCGTCTTCCGAGCAAAAAGTCCGTATCTCGCATACGTTTTCCGCCTTCGAGTTGCAAGAGACAAATCCTTATTGCGCCGTCCGCAACTTTTACGATCAAGCCCTCTTTTGCGCTTGCTTTAATCACTTCACCGTATTTTCCGTCGCCATCGAAATCAACCTTTTCGACGTCGAAAACTTTGAGCGTTTTGCCCACAAAATGCGTATATGCCGACGGCCACGGCGTCATGCCTCTGACAAAGCAATCTATTTGTTTTGCTGTCTTTGAAAAGTCGATAAGACCGTCTTCTTTCTTTATCATAGAGCAATGCGTTGCCTTGCTTTCGTCTTGCGGAATAAATTTTGCACTGCCGTCTTGAAGCATCGAGATTGCCTTGACGATAGCCACGCCGCCGATATCGGCAAGTCGGTCAAACAGCTCGCCCGCATTCTCTTTTTCACCGATTTTGGTGGGGATTTCAAGCAAAACGTCGCCCGCGTCGACTGCTTTTACCGTGCGCATAATGGTTATGCCCGTCTCTTCCTCACCGTCGATTATCGACCACTGAATTGGTGACGAGCCTCTGTATTTTGGCAAGAGCGAAGCGTGCACGTTGAGGACGCCGTATTTTGGTATACTCAAAAACTTCTCGCTCAATATTTGTCCGAAAGCCGCGGTAACCACGACGTCGGGAGCGAGATTTTGTATATCTTCGATGCCTTCACGCGACACTTTTTCGTATTGCAAAACGGGAATACCGAGCTCTTGCGCCTTGATTTTGAGCGGAGACGGTTTGAGTTGATATCCGCGCCCGACGGGTTTATCGAGGCCTGTAACCACCGCGCTTACGGGATATACGGAATTGAGTTTGTCAAGCACGATTGCCGAAAAATCGGGCGTGCCCATAAACACTATTTTCATTATTCTTCCTCGTTGAGAACTTCCTTGCACTTCGTCGTATATATTATGCCGTCGAGGTGGTCGATTTCGTGGCAAAACGCACGAGCGGTAAAGCCCGATACTTTATATTTTTGCTCTTTACCGAACCTGTCTTGCGCCGTAACGTTCACTTTCATAGGACGAGACACGTATCCGAACTTTTTTGGCACGGACAAACACCCTTCGAGCCCCGTTTGCTCACCACTGTAAGAGGTGATTTTCGGGTTGACAAGCTCATAATATCCTTCTTCCGTGTCTACGACGCATACACGTTTCAAAACCGCCACTTGCGGAGCCGCAAGGCCTGCGCCGTTTGCGCTTTTTACGGTCTCTTTCATATCGTCGAGAAGCGTCCAAAGTCTTTCGTCAAAAACGTCCACCGTCCTGCATTTCTTACTCAAAATGGGATCGGGAACTTTCACAATCAATCGTGTTGCCATATGTCCTCCGTCAAATCATACTTTGCGGATTTATTTCGACGAAAACGTTGCATTTTTTTGAGCGGTTTTCGTCGGTAATCGCATAGATTTGTTCAATTATTCTTTCAAACTCGTCGGGAACGACGCGCATAAGTATCTGGTATCTGCAAAGCCCGTTCATTTTGGTCACGGGAGACTTGCTTGCGCCGAGATACACGAACTTGCCGTTGTCCTTTTCGACTTGTTGAATTGCCTTGTATATATTCCTCGTAGTGTCAACGACGTCTTGCTCGTTTACGGCAGTGCAAAGCACGCGCACAACCTTTGTAAACGGCGGAAACTTGGTAACCATACGAGTGTTGATTTCCTTTTTCCAAAAACCGATATAATCGTAGTTTTTCCCGAAGCGGAAAACGTAATGTTTGGGAGCGTAAGTCTGCAATATGACGCGCCCCTCTTTATCCGCTCTTCCGGCACGTCCCGCAACTTGCGTAATGAGTTGGAAAGTGCGTTCGCTCGACCTATAATCGCTAAAATAAAGCGCGGCGTCCGCTTCCAATATACCAACCAGTGTGACGTTGCCGAAGTCGTGTCCTTTTGCAATCATTTGCGTGCCCACGAGAACGTCCGCTTCTTTGTTGCCGAACGCGGACAAAATCTTGAAGTAACTGTCCTTGCGCACGGTGGTGTCGTTGTCCATACGCAAAACGCGCACGTCGGGAATGAGTTTTTTGAGCTCGTCCACAACTTTTTCGGTACCGATTCGTCCTTGTTTTATTTGGTCGCTACCGCAATTGGGGCACTTGGTGAGCGCATGATACCTCCTACCGCAATAGTGACATTTGAGCTCGTTGTCCTCTTTGTGGTAAGTGAGCGATATATCGCAATCTTCGCACTTAGCTATATATCCGCATTCTTTGCATTTTATAAACGAGGCAAAGCCTCTTCTATTGAGGAAAAGCATTGCTTGCTCCCCTCTTGCAATGGTATCTTTAAGTGCTTCTTGCAAAGGGAGCGAGAACAACGAGCGGTTGCCCATACGGAACTCTTGCGTCATATCCACTATTTCCATTTCGGGAAGCGCGTGTTTAGATATACGGTTTTTGAGCGTTATGAGATGATATTTGCCCTCGGTGGCTTTGAGATACGTCTCCATATCGGGAGTTGCCGAACCGAGCACCAAAACGCCGCCGTTTGCTTGCGCTCTGAACTGAGCCACACGCTTGGTATCGTATCGAGGATTGGACTCTGACAAATAACTGGTGTCGTGTTCTTCGTCGATGATGATTGCGCCGATGTTGCTAAGTGGCGCGAATATTGCCGAACGCGCGCCTATCGCTATATGCGCTTTGCCCGTTTTGAGCCTCTTCCACTCGTCGTATCTTTCGCTTGAATTGAGCCCGCTGTGTAGTATCGCAACGTCGTCACCGAATCTTGCGCGGAATAGTCCGAGCATTTGCGGTGTGAGCGAGATTTCGGGCACGAGCATAATCGCGCTTTTGCCTTGTTCGCGCATTTTTTCGATAACGGTTTCGTATACTTCCGTCTTACCGCTACCCGTGACGCCATGTATCAAAAACGTGCCTTTGCCGTGCATAATTTCGTCTACTGCCGACCGTTGCGCGTCCGTCAACACCACGTGTTTGTTGTCGCGTTTGAGAGTTTGAAGAGGCGTGGAACGCTCGTGTACGTCGCTTTCGACCACGACGCCTTTTTCACGAAGTCCGTTTATTGCCGATACGCCGAATTTTGCCACCAAAAAGCTCAAAAATTGACCGCCGTTTGAGGCAATATAGTCAATAGCCTCTTGTTGTTTTTGGGCGCGATTTCCAATAATTTGTTTTATTTCGTCAAGAGATTTCGTGCCGTCAACAGTCAAGAATTTTCGAGTATACTCGGGGTCTCTTTCCTCACGAAGTTTTGTGGGAATAAAGAGTCTTATTACGTCGATATAGCGCAAGTTGTAAGTTTTGCGCATAAAGTTCATAAGTCCCAACTGCTCGGGACTTACGGGTGAGTCGATATACGTTGCTCTTTTGAGATTTGCGAAATCAGACTTCTCTTTCTTGCCGATAACGAAGCCAATAATGCGCTTTTTCCCGAACTCAACGACGACGCGACTTCCTATAGGAACGTCGTCGCCCTCGTAGTCAAAAGTGCGGTCTATATCGTTGGTGGATATATCGACGATAACTTCCAAAATCATAGCGAAATCACCTTGTCGAGAATGATGTCGGCAAGAGTGCGTTTTTGTACTTCACCGCTCTCTATGCACTTGCCATCATTGTCGATAATCGTTGCGATATTGGTATCGGTATTAAACCCCGCACCCGCTTGCGTAACGTCGTTTGCCACGACCAAATCGGCGTGTTTCTTTTTCAGTTTGCCTTTGGCGTTCTCGATAAGATTTTCCGTTTCTGCGGAGAATAC